>JBDSRE010000001.1:0-6092 GCA_039929465.1 Sphingomicrobium sp.
CCGGTCGATTCCAATTCGCCCTGCGGGTCACCCTCTGATTCCGCGTTATACGGGTATCGCCAGCGCGGGCCGGACGGCATCGACCAGTGCCGGGTGCCGGTGGTTCACGAAACTTTGCCCAATGGCCGCAGTTACGACACGGTCGAGCTTGGCCCGCGCAGCGAGGACACCTTCGGACCGGTGAAAATCCCCGCTGATCATCTGTGGCTGATGGGCGACAATCGCGACGATTCGGCCGATAGCCGAGTGCCCGAGGAGCGCGGTGGACTGGGCGGTGCTGTACCGTTCGACAATATCGGCGGGCGCGCCGAGTTCGTCACTTTTTCGCTTGATGGCTCGACCATCTGGTGGAACCCGTTAAGCTGGTTCAAGGCCTTCCGCGCGGGCCGAGCGGGGCAATCCCTCCGCAACAATTGACGGCGCCGAGGAGCAGTTGATGGCGAGGAAGCCGGTCCCAACCCTCGATCACGATGAACTGCCGGGTCCGGCCGAATTCCGCGATCCTGTGGTGCGCAGCGAAATGCGCAAGGCCGCGGTGTGGATCGGGATGGTGCTTGCGGTGGCCGGAATCATCGTCCTTGCCCAGCCGCTGCTGTTGATCATCGGCGGGCTGATCTTCGCGGTGCTGCTCGATGGCGGCGTCCGAGTGCTCGGGCGCTATCTGCCGATTGGTCGCGGGTGGCGGTTGCTGCTGGTGCTGATCATGGGCTTCGGCTTTCTCGGCTGGGTGTTCTATTTCGCTGGAACGACCATCGCCGACCAGGCCGAGTCGCTGCGCAAGGTCGTGACCGCGCAGTTCGACGAATTGATGAAGCTGGTCAACCGGCTGGGGGTGGTACCGCAAGGCCAAGCGACCGACCTTGGAAGCCAGTTATTGGGTTCGGTCGGGCGCCTGACCAGCGCGGTCGGATCGGCGATCGGCGGGATCACCAGCCTGATCATGATGCTGGTCATCGGCATGTTCGTCGCCGCCGAACCGCGATTGTACGACCGCGGGATCGCGTGGATGCTGCCTCTCCGCCGCCGGGCCGATTTTTACCGCCTCGCCGACAAGGCCGGCTTCACCCTCCGCCGCCTGCTGTTCGGGCGGCTTGTCGGAATGCTGTTCGAAGGCGTGTTCACCTTTCTGATGCTGATGGTCGGCGGAGTGCCGATGGCGGCGCTGCTGGGCCTCGTCACCGGCTTGCTCGCCTTCATTCCCAATATAGGCGCAATCGTGTCAGGCATCCTGATAGTCGCGGTTGGGTTCAGCGCCGGCGCCAGTACCGGCCTTTGGGCGATCTTCGTCTATTTTTTCGTCCAGAATATCGATGGCTATCTGGTCGTGCCCTATATCGCCCGGCGCACCGTCGACCTCGCTCCGGCGGTGGTGCTCGGGATGCAGCTCCTCATGGGGGCGCTGTTCGGGTTGCTCGGAATTCTCTTCGCCGACCCCATTCTGGCCACTCTCAAGGTGATCCTGGTTGATCGCAGCGAGGGCCAGTTGTCCGCCCAGTCGACTCCGCGCAAACGCAAGTCGGCAACCTAATCTATTGCTGTGGCGGCACTTGCTGCTGTTGCTGCATCTGTTGCAGCATCTGCTGCTGCATCAGCGCCGCTCCGCCGCGGACGACCTTGCGCACGCGAACGTCGAAGGTCAGGTCGCTGCCCGGCGGGAACCCGGGCGGCGCAGGACCTTCGCCCCACGCCAGCTTGGGCGGCATCGAGAAGCGATATTCGCCGCCCTCGCTCATTCGTCCCATAGCCTCGGCGAAACCGGGAAATACCGCGGACGCAGTTAGCGGCTGCGGCCCGCCATGCGATTCGCTGCTATCGGCGATGCTGCCGTCATCGACGGTAAGCACATAATCGAGCATTGCCGCGTCGCTCGGGGCAATCGGAGCGCCAGTGCCGGCTTTTACTTCGCGGAACTCAAGTCCGCTGGCGGAAGCGTGCGGACGAAGGCCGCCTGCGCCGTACCAGGCGAATGCGATCGCGGCGGCGATCAGGATGAAAAATGCAAGACCGAGCTTAAACCCGCGTCCGTTACCCGCTCTTGGCGCAGCCTTGCTGTTATCGGTCATTGGGCGGCGCCGGTTCGAGGCGGCGCTTAGCGCGCGCCTTCGCGCTCGACCCGCTTGCGTTCGAGCTTGCGGGCACGGCGGATCGCCGCGGCGCGCTCACGGGCGCGCTTTTCCGACGGCTTTTCATAGTGACGGCGCAGCTTCATCTCGCGATACACGCCCTCGCGCTGCAGCTTCTTCTTGAGCGCCCGCAGGGCTTGCTCGACATTATTGTCGCGAACGATGATCTGCATAAACTGTCGTCACACTCCTGAATCATTGCTTCGGCCCAAAGGCCCTGCCGGCCGAGCGCCGCGAATCGCGGTCGATGGGCACCGGCAATAGATATCGGCCACCAGAGGAGACCCTCGGCAGCGCCGCGCCTCTAGCAGCACCTTTGATTCGGTTCAAGCGGGGCCAAAAAGCCAAGGCGGTGCGGTGAACCGTTGGCTTCGCGGGGTAAAGAGCACTACCACTACCATATACTTATCGGCGGTTAACCCATTGAATGATATAGAATGCCTTCGGGAGCGGGAGGGTTTTTTGAATATGATTGATCGTCGCGAGGTGCTGCGGCTTGGCGCTTATGGCGCTGCCGGTGCGGTGATTTCGACCGCTGCCGCGTCGCAGGTTTTGCCGACCATGCTCGGTTCGCCGTCGGTTACCCGTCAATTGCCGCCGATCCGGCCGGCGGTCGCCGCCGCACCCGCTTCCCCTGCAGGCATCGACCCGAAGCTGTTTGCGCGGGCCAAGGCTGCGCTCGACCAGCACAAGGTGTGGGCGCGCGATTCGATCGGCATCGTCGACTTTTCGCAGCCGTCGCATGTGCCGCGCTTCTTTGTCGTCAATCTTCAGAATGGTCAGGTCGACAGCCATCTCGTCGCGCACGGACGCGGTTCGGACCCCGATCATTCGGGCTTCCTTGAGCAATTCTCGAACGATTTCGGAAGCCACGCGACCTCGAACGGCACCTATACCACCGCCGATTACTACCAGGGCAAATACGGGCGTTCGATGAAGGTCCGCGGGCTCGACTGGAGCAATTACAACGCCGAGCCGCGCGCTATCGTCATCCACAACGCTTGGTATGCCGAACCCGACATGATCACCCAGCACGGCAAACTCGGCCGCTCGGAAGGCTGTTTCGCATTCTCTCAGCGGAGTCAGCACGACGTCATGAGCAAGCTTGCCGGTGGCCGGATGATCTACGCTGACAAGCTAGCGTAAGCGACTGTCTGCGGCAGCGCTGACGCTTCGCGATCGGCCCCTCGGAAAGATACCCCTGTTCATAATAGGGCCCGCGAGCTAACTGCGCCTCGCGAAGTTTCCGGGATCGGCCATCTTCCACCACGCCGCGAGCCGCGGGTCGCGGGCGCCGGCGATGAGTTCGCCAGGCTCGACGAACGGATAGATTTCGTCAATCGATCGCATTTCCGCCGCGTTGATCCGCTGACGCAGGCCGTCCGGCGTAAACTCGTCGGGCGATTGAATACCTGCAGCAACGACGATCTCGGTCAACGCATCGAGAGTGGCTTGCTGGAACCTCGCGACCCGCTCGGCTTTTTCGGGGATGACGAGCGCGCGCTGTAGCGCTGGGGACTGGGTCGCCACCCCGGTCGGGCAAGTGTCGGTGTGGCAGCGCAACGTCTGTACGCAACCCAGCGAAAACATGAACGACCGCGCTGCGTTGCACCAGTCTGCCCCAAGCGCGGCGTTCATCGCGATCGCGGCACCGGAATTGACCTTGCCCGATGCGACAAGCTTGATCTTGCCCTTGAGGTTCGTGCCAACCAAGGCGTTGCGCGCCATGATCAGCCCTTCGCGGAGTGGCATTCCAACTCGGTCCGATAGTTCCTGGGGGGCCGCGCCCGTGCCCCCTTCCGCTCCGTCAATGACGATGAAATCGACGAGAATGCCCGTTTCGAGCATCGCCTTGGCGACCGCGAATAACTCGTGAGGATATCCGATGCAGAGCTTGATCCCGACCGGTTTTCCATTCGACAGGTCGCGCATTCTGGCGGCGAACTCGAGCAGCTCGCGCGGTGTTGAAAATGCCGAATGATAGGCTGGGGACAGGCAATCTTTCCCCTCCGGTATGTCGCGGATTTGCGCAATCTCGGCGGTAACCTTCGCTCCCGGTAGAAGGCCGCCGTGGCCAGGCTTGGCGCCTTGGCTGAGCTTGATTTCCGTCATCACCACGCTGTCGTGCGCGGCCCGATCCCGAAAATGAGCTGGATCGAAGTTGCCGGATGAGTCGCGACAGCCGAAGTAGCCCGACCCCACCTCCCAAACCACATCGCCGCCATGCTTCAGATGATAAGGCGACAGGCCTCCTTCGCCGGTATCGTGGTAGAAACCGCCGATTTTCGCGCCGAGATTCAGTGCTTCAATTGCGTTTGAACCGAGTGCGCCGAAACTCATCGCCGAGATGTTCAGCCGCGCCGCGCTATAGGGTTTGGTGCATTGATCGGTCCCAACCAACACCCGAGTATATTTTTCGGCATGGCGGGATGGCGCAATTGAATGGGAAAGCCACTCATATTCATCGGAATAAACATCGAGCTCGGTGCCGAAAGGGTGCGTCGCAATGTCTCCCTTGGACCGGGCATAGACCAGCGCGCGTTCCTCGTGATTGAATGGCCGGCCATCGAGGTCGCTTTCGACGATGTATGACCGCATGAACGGGCGCAACCATTCGAAAAACCATCGCACCCGGGCCGACAGGGGATAGTTCCTGCGCAGTGAATGATCCGTCTGAACCAGGTCGACGATGGCGATGATCAGCGCCGGTATGAAAAGCGCCAGAAGCCACAATATGCCGTGATGCCTGAAACCGATAAGCGAGACGACAATCACACCCGCCAGCGCCATGAACAACAGAGCATTGCGCCATAAGGTATTTTTACCAGTCAGCGCATCGACGACGTTGGGGCTGTCATTCACAAAATCAGGCTCCCAATCCTTGTGGCGACTCATGGTCTCGGCCGCCAAACACGGCCCTTGCCGATTACCGGTTTTGCCCGCTAATCGCAGCGATCTTCGCCACCTTCGGCTTCGGCGCCCCAGCCCCGCCATCCTTTGCATTGAGCGCCGCGATCGCCCTGGAATCTCGGCCGTAAACGTCTTTGTAATCAACGATCCGACCGTCGGTCAGTCCGGCCGAGCTGAAATAGACGATGTAAACCGGTAGCGATTTGACGAAATTGGCCTGGACCGACTTCTTGCTGGCGAGCGTCGCCTGGACCTTTTCGGGGGTCCACGCGCCGCCGTCATCGCCGAGCAGGGTTTCGGCCAGATCGACGATATGCTGGGTGCGGATACAGCCGTGGCTGAGCGCCCTGGTCTTGTCGTTGAAGCGACTCCTCGCATTGGTGTCGTGGAGGTAGATCGCTTTCGAATTGGGCATGACGAACTTCATCTGCCCAAGCGCATTGCTCGACCCCGGCGGTTGGCGCCAGCGCTGAACCGCGCCATCCTTACCCTTGAACGGAACAAAGCCCCGCTTGCCGCGCACTTCGCCTTCAATCGACTTGGGCACCTCCCACCATGGGTTGAGGATGACCCCGACCGCGGTCGCGGTTAACTGCGGCGTCGGAGTCCTGATCGATCCCGCAATTGCCCGCTGTTTCCAGCGGTTGACCCCGTTTTCGACCAGGGTCGCGTAATAGCTGGGCACGTTGACGATGATATATTTGTCGCCCAAATCGCGCGGCAGCCAGCGCCAGCGGTCGAGGTTAAGGCGAATGCGGTCGCCGCGCGCGGTCTCCCCGGCCGAATTGAGCTCAAGCGCCGACCTCAATGCCGCATATTGCGGATGGGTCGGGAGCAAGCCGTCGAGCGATGCGGCGATGTCGTGGTTGGCGAGCGCGCCGCGCAAAAGCGTATCTTGCTTGACCGAATCCAGATCGCTGTCGATGATATACCAATCGACCCGTGCAGCCTTGCGGATATGGCCGAGCGCAAGATCGGACGACAGGCTGTTGAAGCGCTGGGTCGCCGCTGCCGACGTCAGCCCCGGATCGCGCGAGCGGATCGCGCTGTCCAGGCCGG
>JBDSRE010000002.1:0-4689 GCA_039929465.1 Sphingomicrobium sp.
CCAGCCGAATCTTCCCGAGCTCCAAGGTCGACGCCCGCTCCGCCGAGCATGTGCCGTCGATCCCGCAGACCGAGAGCGACGCCTACAAGCTCGCCTTCCAGGACACCGACTTCCTGCTCCGCGAAGATTTGCGCCCGGTCCGCTTCCAGCTCGAATTGTTGAAACCCGAGTTGTTGCTCAACGAAGCCAAGGTCGCCTCGACCATGGTGTTTTACGGATCGGCGCGGATTCCCTCACCCGAAGATGCCGATGCGCTGATCGCGGCAGCGACCAATGACGAGCAGCGCGCGATCGCCGAGCGCCTGAAGGCCAAGTCTAAATATTATGGCGTTGCTCGGGAACTCTCGCGGCTCGCCAGCTCGGTCGAGCCAACCGCAGCTGGGGAGCATCATTTCGTCGTCTGTTCGGGCGGCGGGCCGTCGATCATGGAAGCCGCCAACCGCGGCGCCGCCGAGCTTGGCCGGCCGAGCATTGGACTCAACATCGTCCTCCCCCACGAACAATTGCCCAACCGCTATGTCACTCCGGAACTGAGCTTCCAATTCCATTATTTCGCACTGCGCAAGATGCATTTCCTGCTCCGCGCCCGGGCAGTCGCGGTGTTCCCCGGCGGCTTCGGCACGTTCGATGAAATGTTCGAACTTCTAACCCTGATTCAGACCGGCAAGGTCAGGCCTCTGCCGATCCTGTTGTTCGGCAAGGACTTCTGGAATCGGGTGGTGGATTTCGAGGCCCTGGCCGAGGAGGGCGTGATCTCACCCAACGACCTCGAGCTGCTCCACTGGTGCGAGGACGCCCAGGAAGGCTGGGATTATGTCTGCACCTTTTACGATTGCTGAGCAGCCGGCGATTTTTAAGGCTTCTTGGGTTCCGGAGCAGCGGCATTAGCCTGGGCCGGAGCAGCGGCATCGGCTTCAACCGGAACGGTCGCACTGCCGTCGGCGGGCGCTGCCGCATTGCCGTCCGCCGGCGCTGCATCCTTGGCGCCAGCTGCCGGGGCCGCAGGAGCCGGAGCGGCGGGAAGCGGCAGCGGGCTGTCGCTCTGTTGGTTGAGATAGGCGATGACGTCGGCCCGCTCCTGCGGATTGCCAAGGCCGGCGAAGGTCATTTTGGTACCCGGCGCCATTGCCCGCGGACTCGCCAGCCAATGGTCGAGATTAGTCCAGTTCCAGGTTCCGCCAATCTTGCTCAGTGCGTCAGAAAAAGCGAAGCCCTTGCCCTTGCCAATCGGCTCGCCGAGCACATCCCATAGATTGGGCCCGAGCCCGTTAGGTCCGCCCTTTGTGGCATTGTGGCAAGCGGCGCATTTGTTGAACACCTGCGCGCCCTTGGCGGCATCGGCCTTGGCCAGGAAAAACTCGATCGGCTGTTCGGCCTCGCCGCCCGCCCCCTCCGCCGCCACGCCGGCGATCGGATAGCCCATCTTTTCTGGCCGGCCGCTGTGAAAATACTCGCCTGCAACGATTGAACCGAAGAGCGCGACAATACCCGCACCCAGAACCCAGCCGGCAATGGTATTGAAGCGATCGTCCATGAATTTTCCTTCGGGGGCGGAAGGCCGAGGCGGTTTGGAATTTCGCCGCCCTTTACGGGTGAGTGGAGCCGGTTTCAAGCGGCAGCGAGCCGCCCGGATTGGGCGAGCATAAGCGCGGCGGCGCGGCGATAGAGCGTCGGCAGCCCGGCTTCGTCGATTCGGTCGAGTGAGTGCCACCAGCCCTCATCCTGCGGCTCGTCGCGCGGCTCGATCGCCAGAATCAGGGTGAAATGGGTGAAGACATGGCGAATGGTGCCGATTGCGTTGAGCGAATCGCGTTGCTCGTCGCCCCATTCACCTCCGGGAAGTGCGGCCATTGCGCCGAGCAGGCCGCTGGCCGGGCGCCGCACCAGCCACAATTGGCCGCCGCGCTCGATCCACCAGGCAGTGCCGAATTTGTGCGGTCGAACACGGCGCGTTTTCGGCGTCGGAAAAGCTTGAGGATTGCCGGTAGCGAAGGCGGCGCAGCCGCGGGCAATCGGACACTGGCCGCATTTGGGCGAGCGCGGTCGGCAGATTGTCGCGCCAAGGTCCATCATCGCTTGGGCCAGATCGCCCGCCCGGCCCGGCGGCGCCATGCCAAGGAAGCGCCGTTCGATATCGCGGCGGTCGGGAACGGCGATTGCGCCGAGCCGTGCAATCACCCGCTCGACATTGGTATCGACCGGCGCCGTGTCCTCCCCAAATGCGATCGCCGCCACGGCCGCTGCGGTATAGACGCCGATTCCGGGAAGCCTTTGCAATCCCTCCGAGCTGGAGGGAAACGCCCCAATTTTCGCGACCGCTTGGGCGCAGGCGATGAGGTTCCGGGCCCGGGCATAATAACCGAGCCCCGCCCATTCTCCCATTACCGCCGCTTCGTCGGCTGAAGCGAGCGCGGCAACATCGGGCCAACGGGCAACGAATCTCTCGAAGCGTGGAATGACCGTCGCGACGGTCGTCTGCTGAAGCATGATTTCGCTCAGCCACACACGATAGGGGTCGGGGGCCGCCTCCCCGGGGGCGGATCGCCACGGCAGCACCCGCGAGTTATCCACATAATGTTGTAGCAGCCGGGCGGCGATATTGGCGGTCACCGGCGTGCTATGGCATGACTGGTCGGTGATGACGAAGCGAAAGCAGGACAAGGACTCCGAGCGCAGCTGCAGGCCGCGCTCGGCGGGCGATTTACTGTCGGGCATTGGCGGGCGCTCGTTTCGCCGCTTCGGCTTCGTCCAGTCGGCGATCGTCAGCCGCTGGGGTGAAATCGTCGGTGAGCGCTACGCCAAGGTTTCGTCACCCGAATCGATCCGCTTTCCCGCTGGCAAAAAAGCGGGCGGAGCGCTGACTCTGCTGGTCGAAGGCGCCCATGCCCCGCTGATCCAGCACCTAACTCCGCTGATCGTCGAGCGGGTTAACCGCTTCTTCGGTTATGCCGCAATCGACCGGGTCCAGTTTCGCCAAGGCCGGCCACCGGCCCAAGCGCCGCGGCCGAAGCGGCCCGAACTTCGCGCGGTGCCAAAGGAACTTGGCGAGGGATTGCGCGAAATCGCCGATCCCGAGCTTCGCGCCTGTCTTGAGTCGCTTGCCGCGCAAATTGCCGCTAGCAAGGGTCCGCCCGCACTATGCGAGGACGAGACCGACATTCCTGCGATCGAACGGAGCGAGTAAAATCATGAAGCCGACTGTCTTTCTGGCCTGTGCCGCGGCGCTTGTCGCAATTGCCGGCTGCAATTCAAACCAGGGCAATGCCGCGACCGGCCGCGGAACAGGTGGCGCCATGGTCAAGGTCGATCCGCCAAAGAATGGCGACTGGAGCTCGATCGTCACCCCGACCGCCGGCGGTGGCTTCCGGATGGGCAACCCTAATGCCAAGGTTAAGCTGATCGAATATGGTTCACTCACCTGCCCGCACTGCCGCGAATTCGACGAGACCGGTGTGCCGTCGCTGACGAGCAAATATGTCAAGACCGGAAAGGTCAGCTGGGAATTCCGCAATTACGTCCGCGACGCGTTCGACCTTACCGCCACCCTGATTGCGCGCTGCAATGGCGCCAAAAGCTTTTTCCCGATGACTCGCGCGCTGTACAAGGACCAGCCGGTGTGGGTCGGGAAGATACAGAAAGTACCCGAGGCCCAGCTTGAAGCGCTTCAGAGCCTGCCGCCCAACAAACAATTCATCCAGATCGCAAAGCTTTCCGGGCTGCAGCAATATGCGGCGGTTCGCGGGGTTCCAATCGCCAAGAGCACGCAGTGCCTGACCAATGAAAATATGGTCAACCAGCTGGTCCAGATGACCGGCGATGCGTCCACCGAATATCCGAACTTCTCGGGCACTCCGAACTTTGTCATCAACGGCAAGCTCGACGAGAAGCTGGCCGGTTGGCAAGCGCTTGAAAGCAAGTTGAAAGCCGCGTTGGGCGGCTGAACGACCGGCAGGCGGGGCTGAAATTGCGGATCCGGCGGCTCAAGCTCAGTGGTTTTAAAAGCTTCGTCGAGCCGACCGATCTGCGGATCGAGCCGGGACTGACTGGAATCGTCGGGCCCAATGGCTGCGGCAAGTCCAATCTGCTTGAGGCGTTGCGTTGGGCGATGGGCGAATCCTCCCCCAAGTCGCTGCGCGGCGGGGGCATGGACGATGTCATCTTCGCCGGTACCGCAAGCCGACCGGCTCGCGACTTTGCCGAAGTGTCGATCCTTGTCGAGCGCAAGGACGGCGATGAGTCCGGTTCCAGCGAGAACGAAGTCACTCGCCGGATCGAGCGCGGCGCGGGGTCGGCCTACCGCATCGACGGGCATGACGTCCGCGCCAAGGATGTCGCCTTGCTGTTCGCCGACGCCGCCACCGGAGCGCATTCCCCGGCCCTCGTCAGCCAGGGTAAGATTGGCTCTGTCATCGCCGCCAAGCCGGTCGAGCGGCGGCTGTTGCTGGAGGAAGCGGCAGGGATTTCCGGGCTCCACGCGCGGCGCAAGGATGCCGAGCAAAAGCTCCGCGCGACCGAAGCCAATCTCGTCCGGTTGGGCGAAATCCTCGGCGACCAGGAGCAGCGCTCGGCCCAGCTCCGCCGCCAGGCCCGAGCCGCCGAACGCTACCGCAAACTCACCGGCCAGATTCGCGAAGTCGAGGCGCGGCTGCTCCACGCCCGCTGGAGCGAAGCCGAACGCGCCGCCGAGGC
>JBDSRE010000003.1:0-3403 GCA_039929465.1 Sphingomicrobium sp.
GCCTTCCAGAACCGGGCTCAGGCCGAACGAGCCTGGACCGCGCTCTCCGGTCGCTTCCCGGCGATTGCTGCAATGTCCAAGATGGTCTTCCCGTTCAGTGGTGGGATCCGGCTGCGTGCCTCCGCGGGTTCGGCGGGTGACGCCCAGTCCGCGTGCGAGGCGCTCAAGGCGGCGGGCGAGAATTGTTTCGTCGCTCGCTAAGGCTGAGATGATGCAGGCAGCGATTTACGGGCTCGAAGGTATGATAATGACCGCCGCGGAGCGCGATTTCTTCCGCGACTCCGATCCTGCCGGCTACATATTGTTCAAGCGCAATTGCAACGATCCGAGGCAGGTGCTGGCGCTGACCGACAGCCTGCGCGCGCTTAGCGGGCGCGACGATGTGCCGATTTTGATCGACCAGGAAGGCGGGCGGGTGGCGCGCATGCGGACGCCCGAATGGCCCGATTTCCCGGCGGCCGAGCGCTTCGCCATGCTCTACCGGGCGGCACCGATGTCGGCGATCGAGGCGGTGCGCTCGAACGCCCGAGCGCTTGGGCTGATGCTCCGTCAGGCCGGTATCAATGTCGATTGTCTGCCCCTGCTCGACGTTCGCCAGCCCGGCGCCACCGACATCATTGGCGACCGAGCGCTCGGCGAGGAGCCGATGCAGGTCGCAGCGCTCGGCCGGGCGGTGCTCGACGGCCTCGCTTCGGCCGGCGTTGTCGGGGTGGTCAAGCATATGCCGGGCCACGGCCGGGCGTTGGTCGACAGCCACAAGGAATTGCCGGTGGTCACCGCCAATGCCGAAGTGCTGGAAAGCGACCTCGAACCGTTCGAGCGCCTGAACTGGGCGCCGATGGGGATGACTGCGCATGTCGTCTATACCGCGTGGGACGAGGCTCGCCCGGCGAGTCTGTCGGCGACGGTCATCCGCGACATCATCCGCGGCCGAATCGGCTTCGACGGGTGGCTGATGAGCGACGATCTGGGGATGGAGGCGCTGACCGGCGATTTCGGCGAGCGCGCGGCTGGAGTAGTCGCCGCGGGCTGCGACGTCGCCCTTCATTGTTCGGGCAGGATTGAGGAGATGATCGCGGTCGCGGGCGCGGTGCCGGCGATGTCGGCAAAAGGTGTCGAGCGGCTCGGGCGGGCGATGGGCAGCGTCGACGCGGAGGATGACGGCATCGACTTCGCTGAGGCCATCGCAAAGCGTGACCAATTGCTGGCGCTGGCCTAGGCTAAGGCGCGATGGACTTCGACTGCGACGACGACGACCGCCCGCTGCGGCGGACTGACGAGGAGCTCAACCTTGACCTCGACGGTTGGGAGGGTCCGCTCGACCTGCTCCTGAATCTCGCGCGCGCCCAAAAGGTCGATCTCGCGCAAATCTCGATCCTCGCGCTGGTCGAGCAATATCTCACTTTTCTGGCCGAGGCGCGCGCGCTCAAGCTCGAAATCGCCGCCGATTATCTGGTGATGGCGGCGTGGCTCGCTTACCTCAAATCCTGCCTGCTGCTGCCCAAGGACCCCGAGGCTGACCCCAGTCCCGAGGAAATCGCGCTTCGCCTGCAACTCCGGCTGCAGCGGCTCGACGCGATGCGCGAAGCCGGGGCGAGGCTGCTGGGCCGCGATCGTATCGGGCGCGATGTTTTCACGCGCGGCGCGCCCGAGGGGCTTCGTCTGGTACGCAAATCGCAATGGCAGGCGCGCTTGTTCGACCTCATCGCGGCCTATGGTGCGGTCAAGGCGCGGACCGCGCCGGCGATGCACGTCGTTCATGCGCGTTCGGTCATGACTCTCGATGAGGCGATCGAGCGGGTGGCGCGGATGATTGGCCAGGCGATGGACTGGACCGCGCTCGAACGCTTCCTGCCAGCCACTCGCGATCCGCGTTATCTCCGCTCCGCTCTGGCCTCGAGCTTCCTTGCGATACTCGAGCTGGCGCGTCAGGGGCGACTGGAATTCGATCAGGAAAGCCCGTTCGGCGCGTTGTTGCTGCGGCGAGCGGCGTGAGCGAGGAGCTCCACAACGAATTTTTTCGGGCGGTCGAGGCGACGTTGTTTGCTTCGGCTGAGCCGCTCACCGCAGCGGATATCGCAGAGCATGTCGGGGAGGGGGATGTCGTGCGCGCTTTAACAGCGCTTGCGGATCATTACGCCGGGCGCGGGATCGAGATCGTCGAGCGCGGTGGACGCTGGCATTTTCAGACCGCGCCGGACCTAGCTTATTTGCTGCGCCGGACTCGCGAGGAATCGCGCCGCTTGTCGCGCGCAGGGACCGAGACACTGGCAATCATCGCCTATCACGAGCCAGTCAGCAGGGCCGAAATCGAGGCCATTCGCGGGGTCCAGATTTCGAAGGGAACACTGGATGTGCTGATGGACGCCGGTTGGGTTCGCCCCGCAGGCCGCCGTGAAGGACCGGGGCGGCCGCTGCTATACGCCACCACCGAAGACTTCCTCAGCCATTTCGGGTTGGGCTCGCGCAAGGACCTGCCGGGGATCGACGACCTCAGGGCCGCCGGGCTGCTCGATCCACTCGATAACAGCGTTTTGGATTCGCTTGGAGAACTGCAACTGGAAAGCGGCGACGAGGAAGACTAAGAGGTTGCCGAACCCTTTTCACACTGGAGTAAGTTTCGATGGGCAGTTTTGGCCTGATTCACTGGGTTATCGTTGCGGTGCTGCTGCTTCTACTGTTTGGTGGAAGCCGGTTTTCGAGCATGATGGGCGATGTCGCCAAGGGGCTGAAAAGCTTCAAGCAGGGCATGGCCGACGAAGATGATAAGAAGAGCCTGCCGTCCAGCCAAGCGCCACCGCAGCAGCAACCGATCGATATCACCGCCCGCCCGGCCGATCCGGCGCCGCTTCCTCAAACTCCGCCGCCGCCGGTTCCGCCCGCCGACGACAAGCCGCTTTAAGCGCCGCTAGGAAAACCGCCGATGTTCGGCGTCGATTCCACCGAACTGCTGATCGTTGCGGTGCTGGCCCTGTTGTTCATCGGGCCCAAGGATCTGCCCCAGGTCATGCTCAAGGTCGGCCGCTGGGTCGGCAAGGTGCGCGGTTACGCCCGCCACTTTACCTCAGGCATCGAAAACGTCATGCGCGAGGCCGAGCTCGAAGAGATGGAGCGCAAGTGGCGTACAGATAATGAGCGGATCATGACGAGCCACCCGCCCGACGCCCACTATCCCGATCCGCCGCCGCCTCCGTCTTCCGAACCGCCCGAACCGCCGCCACCACCGGAGGAGGACGCGCATTCAAGGCCGGGCTTCGCGACCGACGATGACGATCCAACCCCGCCCGATGAACGGCCGCTGCCGTGAAAGATGTCGATGATTCGAAAGCGCCGCTGCTCGACCATCTAATCGAGCTGAGGCGGCGATTGTTGTGGGTGGTCGCGACCCTTCTGGCGACCTTTT
>JBDSRE010000004.1:0-3498 GCA_039929465.1 Sphingomicrobium sp.
GTCGAAATGCTGGCCGACAAGTTCAAGGCCAAGGAAAATATCGACCTGCGCACCGACCGGCTGGCGCTGCAGCGGCTCAAGGAGGCTGCCGAAAAGGCCAAGATCGAGCTGTCGAGCGCGCAATCAACCGAAATCAACCAGCCGTTCATCACCGCGCGCATGGAAGGCGGCGCGACCACGCCGCTCCATCTGGTCGAGACGATCACTCGAGCCGACCTCGAGAAACTGGTCGATGATCTGATCAAGCGCACGCTCGAGCCGTGCAAAAAGGCGCTCAAGGATGCCGGCCTCACCGCCAAGGACATCGCTGAGGTCGTGCTCGTCGGCGGCATGACTCGGATGCCGCGGGTACGCGAAGTGGTAAAGGAATTCTTTGGCAAGGAACCGCACACCGGCGTCAATCCGGACGAAGTCGTCGCCATGGGCGCAGCGATCCAGGCCGGCGTGCTCCAAGGCGACGTCAAGGACGTGCTGCTGCTCGATGTCACTCCGCTAAGCCTCGGCATCGAGACACTTGGCGGCGTGTTCACTCGGATGATCGATCGCAACACGACCATCCCGACCAAGAAGAGCCAAGTGTTCTCGACCGCCGACGACAATCAGAACGCAGTCACCATCAGGGTCTTCCAGGGTGAGCGCGAGATGGCCGCCGACAACAAGGTGCTCGGCCAATTCGACCTCGTGGGAATCCCCCCGGCGCCGCGCGGAGTGCCGCAGATCGAAGTCACCTTCGACATCGACGCCAATGGCATCGTCAACGTCTCGGCCAAGGACAAGGGCACTGGCAAGGAACAGCAGATCCGAATCCAGGCGTCGGGCGGGCTCAAGGACGAAGACATCGACAAGATGGTCAAGGAGGCCGAGCAATTCGCCGAAGAGGACCAGAAACGGCGCTCCGGGGCCGAGGCCAAGAACAACGCCGAAAGCCTCATTCACTCGACCGAAAAGCAGGTCGCCGAGCATGGCGACAAGGTCTCGGCGGACGTCAAATCGGAAATCGAGGCCGCGCTGGCTGAGGCCAAGACCGCAGTCGAAGGCGGCGACCCAGACCAGATGGGCGAAAAGACCAATGCCTTGAGCCAGGCAGCAATGAAGCTCGGCCAGGCGATGTACGAGCAGAGCCAGGCAGCCGGCGGCGATGGGGCGGCTGGCGCCGGTGACGGCGCCGAGGCCACGGGCGGCGATGAATCGACGGCCCAGGACGAGGTTGTCGACGCGGAATTCTCCGAGGTCGACGACGAGAATAAATCTTGATTTTAAAGTGAAACCGCTCGTCCTGGGCTGGTTGAAGAACTGTCTTTCTCCAATGAACGGGGGGGCAGGGCTTCGACGAGCTCAGCCCGAACGGATGCTGGGGATGTCGGCGTGAACGATCAGGATTTCTATGAGCTGCTCGGCCTCGAGCGCGGCGCCGACGATGCGGCGGTCAAGGCGGCGTACCGGCGCATGGCCAAGGAATGCCATCCCGACCGCCACGGCGGCTGCCCCGACCAGGAAGCGCGGTTCAAGGCCATCAGCCACGCTTATGACGTGCTCAAGGACCCGCAGAAGCGCGCTGCTTATGATCGCTTCGGCCACGCCGCCTTTGCCAATGGCGGCGGTGGTGCCGACCCGTTCGCGGAAGCCGGGTTTAATGGCTTTTCCGACATTTTCTCGTCGATCTTCGGCGAATTCATGGACCAGCGCGGCCAGCGCCACAACGCCGCGAGGGGCGCCGACCTGCGCTACGACATCGAGCTTAGCTTCGAGGAGGCGTTTACTGGTGCCGAAAAGACGGTCACGCTCGATGCCCTTGGCCGCTGCGACGCCTGCGATGGGCGCGGCTGCGCCAAGGCCGAACAGTGCGCCGAAACATGCGGCACCTGCGGCGGCGCCGGTAAGGTCCGCGCTCAGCAGGGCTTCTTCGTGGTCGAGCGCGGCTGTCCGACTTGCCGGGGCAGCGGCCAGGTGATCGCCGATCCATGCGGCCAGTGCGGCGGCGAGGGGCGCGCGCTGAACCAGCGCAAATTATCGGTCAACATTCCTGCCGGAGTCGATGAGGGCACGCGAATTCGCGTTGCCGGCGAGGGCGAAGCTGGAGTTCGCAGTGCGTCTAGCGGCGATCTCTATTTGTTTGTCCACATGAAGCGCCATGCGATTTACGCGCGTGAAGGCACCACCCTGATCGCCGAATGTCCGATCAGTTTCACCACTGCGGCGCTGGGCGGGTCGATCAGGCTTCCCGGCATTGACGGCAAGTCGGTCGAAATCAAAATCCCAGCCGGCCTCCAGTCTGGCGAGCAATTGCGCCACCGCGGGTCGGGAATGAGCGTCTTAAGCGGTCGCGGCCGCGGCGACATCGTCGCTCGAATTCTGGTCGAGACCCCAACCCGGATGTCGAAAGAGCAGAAGGCGTTGCTAGAGGAGTTTCGCGGCAGCGAGACCGGCGATGAATGTCCCGCCACAAAAGGCTTCTTCGGCCGGGTCAAGGAAATGTTCGGCGCTTAGCGCTTAATTCGAGTGTGCACGCAGCTCCGCGATCTGCAGCCGAAGCGCGAACAAATTGGCGAACAATCGGGCAATTCCGCGCCGCTCTGGGCTGATGTGGCGCGGAACCGCCGATGTGCAACTGGCCAGTCCGAACGTCTCGCCGTCGCCGGCCAGCGGAAGCACGACTGCCGCTTCTGCTCCAGCGGTGCTGATCCATTCCAGTTCCTCCGCGCTTGCCGAGCGCAACTCGGAGCAGGCGAGCGCCGAGTTATGATGGCCGGACGTCAGGATGGCGACCGGCGCGGCGTTTCGATCGATCAGCATGAACGCGTTCACAGGCGGTGGGGGCTGGTCGGTTTCCAACGCTTGCCGGTTGCGGGTGGAGCAGCAGAGTAATTCTCCGCGGACATAGATCGATACACGATCAAAGCCGGTCAACGACCTTAGCTGGCCCGCGGCCGAAGCACCAAGCGCGGCGGCGTCGCTGCCCGGTTTCAACCTTGCCAACATTCCCGCGATGAGGCCGGTGGCATCACCAAACCCGTGATCGACACGAGCTTCGAAATCGACTCCGAATCCGTCTCCGACGCGAAAGATGCTTAGGTCGAACGGCTCGCAGTCCGGCTCAAGCCGGCGCCTGAACAGATGCTCGACCGCTTGTTCATCGCGAAGCAGCGCCATTCTATTGCGGATGTCGTGGACGGAATCGGCGGGCATCAGACAGGTCATGGTCTGGCCAAGGCATTCGAGCGCGGGCGTTCCGAGGACGGTCGCGATATTGGCGGAGGCGGCCCGGACCCTCAGATCACCTGACAGGCCGAGGTGACAGGCGACCGGCTGTATCGCCAGGTCCGAGCTCGCGGGGAGTCCGCTATTCGACACCGAACACCCGCTCGAAGATGGTGTCGACGTGGGCGAAATGGTAATCGAGGTCGAACAGCCCAGTGAGTTCTTCGTCGGACAATTTCGCTGTAACCTGCGGATCGGCCGTCAGCAGATCGAGCAGTGACAATTCCCCGTCCGAATCCC
>JBDSRE010000005.1:0-2545 GCA_039929465.1 Sphingomicrobium sp.
GATCCCGACGGTCCGATGATCGTGAAATTGCCGAGGTCGCCGCGGTGAAAATTGAAGAAATAGGGACCCGCGGACGTGGTTTCGAACAGGGTCACGGCATCGCCCCAATAATTACCCTGCGCCTGCCCGACGGGAAAGTTGTGCGCGCTGGCGAACCCCGCGAAATTGGCCGAGGAGATCAGCGCACGTCGCGCGATATACTGGAAATTGCCCGGAAACTGGGCCCAGAACGCGGCTTCGAGGCCAAGTTCCTCGCGCACCGCGACGAAACCCACGTCCGACAAACCAGCCTGGACCTCGCCAACCACGGTATCGAGTTCATCGAGGTTCGACGCCCTGATCATGACCGTCAGATGATGCTCGCCGAACACGGTCCGGCCCGAGGACACCGAATCCTTGGCCAGCGCGAGTTCCGACCTCAGCGATACCGCCGCATCGTCGGCCGAGCGCATTCGCCGGAGCGCGAGGTCGATCCGCTCGAGCGCCGGGCCGCGGTCGACCACGGCAAAGCTCTGAGTAACGGTCATTTCGAACGGCAGCCGATACAGATCGTCGAGCATTCCGGCCCCGGTCTCCGCCGGATAATCCTTGACCGAAAGGATTGCCGCGACTTCCGCGGGCTCGCCGTCGACCGGACCGAATTCGATCGCGTCGGGCCCGAAACTCAGCCGCCGCCGCGCGATCGCGTGACCAAGCGCGCCCTGGGGCAGGAGCATCGGCGACGTTGTCCCATTGAGCAGCGCGGAGAGGAACTCCGCCGGCTCCGACCCGAGGCCATTGGGCAAATCGTACGTAGCCAGCAATTGCGGACGATAGGGTTCGAGCGCCGAGAGCAGCGCCTCTCGCGCCTGATTGAGCGAACGCAGGTCGGCGCTTGACGAGACCTGCTGGTCGGTCTTGTCGACGAACATCGACAGCAGCCGGTCGGCGGCGCGCGCGCGCCCTGCCAGGGGCCTGACGATCAGAGTCAGATAGAGGTCGTTGACATATAATCGCCGAGCCGCGAGCCGGCTTCGCCAGGAATCGTCCAGCGCAGTGCTGAAAGGATCGCCGAACTCCCCTTCCAGTTCCGGCGCAACCGACCGGCGGATGACATGATGAACCAAAGCGAAGCGGGCCGAAGCCACCGACTGAAGCATCGCATCGCGCGCTGCCTTGCGGGCTTCGAGCTGAGCCAAGTCGATGGTTTCGAACGGCAGCCCTTCAAGACGGATGACCTGCATCGCCAGCCCGTCGCGGGTGACGATCGTGTGATCGTCGACCTGCGCCAGGTACGGCAAATGCTCGCCGACCGCCTTTTCGCGCGCCGCCGCGCGGCTACGGGCGATAGACATTCGCCCCCCACAGGCTGCGATTGGGAACCCGCGGGACTCGCCTCAGCCGGGTAATCCACAGCGACATGATATGCGGATCGCGCAGGTGCGCGGCATAGCCCAGCGCGTGGATCAACAAGGCCGGGAGCAAAACGAACAGGCTTTTGAACACGAGATAAAGCTCTGCCGCGATAATGCCGTTGAGGACGAAGAACGAATATGTCACTCCAGCAACCATCTGCGGTCGGGCCAATGCCCGGAAGAGCCGGTCGCCGGTCATGCTCAGCCGCCAGCAACCGAGCGGATTCCGCCGACGATCGAGGCCGCTCCGAACAGGATGAACAGGCCAAGCACGACTGTAGCCCCGTATTTCCAGTTGATTCGACCAGTCAGCATGAGGAAACCGACCGCCGCCACCGCGATCACCGCGACCGCGGTCGCGACATTGCCGAGCAAAGTCCCCTGAAGCCAGTTTACCGCGCCCACGATCGGCCCCGAACCCGCTGGATCCGGCGCGGCATATTGCGCGTGGGCCGGGCCGCTCAGCGCCAGCAGTAGCAATGATAGATGGATTCTCTTCATAATGGTCCCTCGGTGATGGTCGACTTGGCGACGGCAGTTTGCGCCGTTGGCCGCCAGCGGCCCATGATCTTGGTTACATAGTCGCGCGTTTCGCGGAACGGCGGAATGCCGCGGAAGCGAATCACCGCTCCGGGCCCGGCGTTATACGCCGCAAGCGCCAGCGGAACGCTTCCGAAACGATCGAGCTGCTGGCGCAGATAGCGCGCTCCGCCGTGGACGTTGCCGACGATGTCGCGCGCATCGACCCCAAGCTCGATCGCGGTCGTCGGCATCAATTGCATCATCCCAAGTGCACCCCTGAGGCTGACCGCGTTCACTCGCCCCCTGGATTCCTGCCACGCAACCGCCTCGAGCAAGCCGGGATCGAGGCCCTGAGCGCGGGCTGCGTCCGCGAGCAGTCCGGACGGCATGGAGGACGTCTGTCTTGCGCTCTTTGGCGATTCGATCGGAACCGCTTCGGCGGCATTGAAGACAGTCGGCCGGTCATAAGTCTGCGCCTGCCCTTCGGAATCGATTTCGATCACCTGAGCGGATGCCGCGGCGGGACAGGCGATAAGAATCAGTAACGCATACGACAGCTGTTTCATCATCATTCCATATGGTCGGGCGCATAGCCCGGCGTTGGCGTCAGCGACACGAACATGGCCAGT
>JBDSRE010000006.1:0-5249 GCA_039929465.1 Sphingomicrobium sp.
GGGAACGAGCAGCAGCTTGGTCAGCTCCTTGTCGATCGCGATCGCCGATGTGGTGAGGCCGCTGTGGGTGTAGCGAAGGCCCATCAGGTCCATCATCCCCTGGACACTACCGTCCTCCCCCGGAGTCCCGTGGAGCGCATTGAAAACGACATCGGGTTTCAATTCGGCGAGGCGCATCGCAACGTCGTGGCCCATGTCGAGCGCGGTGACATGAGTCCAGCCGCGCTTGCGCAACGCCTCGGCCACCCCCTGCCCGCTCATCAGCGACACCGCGCGCTCGGCCGACCAGCCGCCCATCAGGACGACGACATGTTGGGTCTTGTTCACGGGCGCCCAACCCGCTGGATTTCCCATTCGAGCTTGATGCCGCACTGCTCCTTCACCCGACTCCGCACCTCCTCGCCCAGCAACTCGATGTCGGCGCTCGTGGCCCCGCCCAAATTGAGCAGGAAATTGCAGTGCTTTTCGGAGACCTGGGCACCGCCGACCGTCAATCCGCGGCAGCCGGCGGCATCGATCAGCCGCCAAGCCTTATCGCCGGGCGGGTTCTTGAAGGTTGATCCGCCGGTGCGGCTTCGAAGCGGCTGGGATTCCTCGCGGGACTGGGCGATGCGGTCCATCTCCGTCTGGATGGCGACGGGTTCGCCCGCTTCCCCGCGAAAGCTTGCCCAAGTCACCACTGCGTGATCGGGCAATTGGCTATGACGGTAACTGTAGTCGAGGTCGGAGTTGCTCAAAATGACCTGCTCGCCCGAGCGCAAAACGACCCCGCATTCAACCAGCACTTCGCGCGTTTCGCGGCCGTAGGCGCCGCCGTTCATGCGTACGAAGCCGCCAACGGTGCCCGGGATTGAGCGGAGGAATTCAAGTCCTGCAATGCCGGCATCGCGAGCGCTCGACGACACCAGAATGCCGCTCGCTCCGCCGCCGCATTTTAGAATGGTGTCGGCGATCCGCTCGACCGTTGCGAAGGGCTTGCCGAGGCGCACCACGACGCCGGGCACCCCGCCGTCGCGGACGATGAGGTTCGAACCGAGGCCGAGCGCCATCACCGGCACCGCGGGATCGAGCTGCGCCAGGAACGCGGCAAGGTCTTCGCCGTCGGCTGGTTCGAACAAGGTTTCCGCGCTTCCCCCGCTCTTGAACCACACCAGCGGCGCGAGCGCGACGCTTTGGGTGAGCTTTCCCCTCACCCCGACATCCGTTCGTAAGGCGCTTGACCCGCTCACCGGCCTTGCCGCGATTTGACCACGCCGTCGGGAAGGCCCGCCGCCCATTTGGTGATGTCGCCCGCGCCCATGCACAGGATGATGTCGCCAGGCGCCGCCAGATCGCGCAGCGCTGCGCACAATTCGTCGAAATCCTCGACCGCTCTCACCATCCGGTGGCCGTGGGCGCGAAGTCCTTCGGCGAGTGCTGCGGAATCAATGCCCTCGATCGGCTCCTCGCCGGCAGCGTAGACCGGGGTCACGAACACGATATCGGCGTCGTTAAAGGCATTCTGGAACTCGTCCATCAGCGTCTCGAGGCGCGAATAACGGTGCGGCTGCATGACGGCGATCACCCGCCCCTCGGCGCCTTCGCGGGCGGCGCTGAGCACAGCTCGGATTTCCGTCGGGTGATGAGCATAATCGTCGATCACTGCGGCGCCGTGAATGTCGCCGATGCGGGTGAAGCGGCGCTTGACCCCTTCGAAGCGGGCAAAGCCGGAAACCACGTCCTTGTCGGCGATCCCGAGCTCGAGAGCGACGGCGATTGCGGCCAGCGCGTTGAGGATATTGTGGCGACCGGGGATCGGCACTTCGACCCGTTCGATCACCCGCCGCTCATTATCCTTGCCGAGAATGGAGACATCGAATCGGCTCCCGCCCGGCACCGGCTGGATATTTTCGGCGCGAAGGTCGGCCAAAGCGGAAAAGCCATAAGTGACGATGCGCCGGTCGCGGATCCGGCTGAGCACGCCCTGGACCTCGGGATGGTCGACGCACATCACTCCGAGGCCATAAAACGGCACATTCTCGATGAACTCGACGAACGCGTCCTTGACCTTGTCGAAACTTCCATAATGTTCGAGGTGCTCGGGATCGATGTTGGTGACCACCGCGATGGTCCCGTCGAGGCGCAGGAAGCTGCCGTCGCTTTCATCGGCCTCGATCACCCACCAGTCGCTCTTGCCCAGCCGGGCGTTGGAGCCATAGCCGTTGATGATCCCGCCGTTGATCACCGTCGGGTCGAGCCCGCCGGCATCGAGCAGTGCTGCGATCATCGAGGTGGTGGTGGTCTTGCCGTGGGTGCCGGCGACCGCGACGGTTTTTTGCATGCGCATCAGCTCGGCGAGCATTTCGGCACGGCGCACGCGCGGCAGGCGGCGCTTGGCGGCAGCGGCGACTTCGGGATTATCGTCGCGGATCGCGGTCGAGCAGACCACCACCGCGGCCTCGCCGAGATTGTCGGCGTCATGGCCAATCACGACCTTGATACCCTTCTTGCGCAATTTTTCGACGACATAGCCCTCGGCGACGTCGCTGCCCTGAACGCTATAACCGAGCTCGTGCATGACCTCGGCGATGCCCGACATGCCGATCCCGCCGATGCCGACGAAATGGATGGTGCCGATATCGGTCCCCAACGCCTTCAACATTGAAGGCATCCCCCAAAGAAGCGCGGGTTGATCATGCCGGAACGCCTCCAGCGGGGAGGGCCGCGGCGGCGAGCGGCGCGGTGACGGGGCCGACCTCAATCGGTGCGCCATGACCGGCAATCCGCTCGGCGAGGTCGGCGAGGTCGCGAACGGCATGCGGACGCCCGACCGACAAGGCGCGGTGCGCGGCATTGTTGAGCGCCACCGGGTCGCTTGCCATGGCCTCGATCTGGCGCGCGAGGACAGGTGGTGTGAAGCCCGATTGCTTGATCGTCCTGGCGCCCCCGGCGGCGGTGATTTCACGCGCGTTGAAAAGTTGGTGATCGTCGGTCGCGGCTGGGTAGGGAATGAGGATCGCTGGGCGGCCGGCGGCGGTCAGCTCGGCAATCGTCGATGCGCCGGCGCGGCAGATGATTAGATGTGCGTCGCCAAGCTTGGTGCCCATATCCTCGATATAGGTCATCAGTTCGGCGGGAATGCCGAGCTCCGCATAGCGCGCCCGAACCTGGTCGATATCGTCGGAGCGGCACTGCTGGACGATTTGCAACCTGTGGCGGAGCGCTTGGTCGAGCAGCGCCAACCCCTCGGGGACGACCCGGCCAAGCACGCTCGCGCCTTGGCTTCCGCCGGTGACGAGAATCTTGAATGGCGCGGCTTCGTCGAACGGCGGGAACGGCATTTCGCCAAGCCGCGCGATGTCGTCGCGGACGGGATTGCCGACCACCACCGCCTTGTCGCGGTAGTTGTGCTTGAGGCGCCCGACTTCGGCGTATGCAGTGCCAATCGCCGCTGCCTTGCCGGCGAGCATCCGGTTGACCCGACCAATCACTGCATTCTGTTCGTGGAGCAGGGTCGGGATTTGGAGCGCACTCGCCGCCAGCAGCGCCGGGAATGCGGGGTAGCCGCCGAAGCCGACCACCGCGTCGGGCCGGTGTTTGCGGTAGAGACGCCGGGCCGCCGAGCGCCCGCGCAACACCGCGATCACGGCCTTGATCCAGCCGATCGGGCCGCCGCCGAGCCGGCCGGCGGGGAGGATGTGCACCGGCGCTCCTTCGAACAGCCCGGGAAAGCGGGCACCGCGATCGTCGGTGATGAGCATCACGCCGTGGCCGCGGCGGCGCAGTTCCGCCGCCAGCGCAAGGGCCGGGATCATATGCCCGCCGGTACCCCCGGCGGCGAGGACGAAGTTCATGCGGTCAAGCTCTCCCCGCTCCATTTCACGACATAGGCCGACCGCGTGAGATACGGGTTCCGGCGCGTGAAAGCGAGGAGCAAGCCCATTCCGATCGACAGCGCGAGCATTGAGCTTCCGCCGTAGGAAATGAACGGCAGAGTCATGCCCTTGGACGGGGCGAGCTGGACATTGACCATCATGTTAATGAGCGCCTGGACCCCGAATTCGGTGACCAGGCCGGCAGCGGCGAGGATTGCGAAACTCGATTCCTCGTCGAGCAGCTTGATCAGCACCCGGGCGATGATCCCGAGGTAGAGCAAGGCGATTGCAAGGCAGGCGATAAGGCCGAATTCCTCGCCAATGACCGAGAAGATATAATCGGTCTGCGCTTCGGGCAGGCCGAACTTGCGGGTGCCAGCGCCCGGACCCATTCCGAACAATCCGCCGGCGGTCAGCGTGCGCATGGCATTGTCGGTCTGGAAACTGTCGCCGGTGCCGAACAGGAATTCGTCGATCCGCACGGTGGCCACGTCATAGAAGAAATAGGCGAGGATGACGCCGATGACGCCCGCGACCCCGAGCGCGATCAGCACCCGCATGTTGAGGCCGGCGAGTGCGAGCATCGCCAGCCACACCGAGCAAAAGATGATCGTGCTTCCGAAATCGGGCTGTTTCATCAGGAGCAGTGCGACGGCCCCGGTGATCACCGCCGACAAGGTGAACACCGGAAGCGTCTTGTCCTTTTCCTTAAGGCTTAGCAGCCACGCCATTGCGACGACGAAAAATGGCTTCAAGAATTCCGACGGCTGGAGCTGTCCGACGCCGATGCTGATCCAGCGCCGAGCGCCGTTGATCTCGGGCCCAATGATTGGGACGAAAATCAGCAGCACGAAAAAGAAGGCGGCGCCGAACAGGCACATCCGCCGCGCCCGGTCGCGCGGCATCATCGAAATCCCGATCATCACCGGGATTCCGGCCGCGATCCACGCTAGCTGGCGCCAGAAATAATAGAGCTCCGAAAAACGCACATTGCCGCCCGAATAGCGGTGGGCGGCGGCGGGGCTTGCGGCGGCGACGGCGATCAATCCGATACCGATTAGAACGCTGATCAGCAGCAGCAGGACCTTGTCGATTTCCCAGAACCAGCGGCCCAGGTGCGAGGTGTCCGAGCGGCCATAGCGACTTGGGTCGACCAACGCCGCTCTCGCCTTGATGCGCCCTGAAATGCCGCCGATCATAATGCCTCCACCAACTCGCGGAACCGATTGCCGCGCTGCTCGAAGTCGGAGAATTGGTCGAACGACGCGCAGGCCGGGGAGAGTAAGACAGTATCGCCGGCCTGTGAATCCTTGGCGGCCATTTTTACCGCATTTTCCAATGTTTCACATTCGCTCGCAGTGACGCCAGTCGCCCGCAACAGCCGAGCGAACATCG
>JBDSRE010000007.1:0-12812 GCA_039929465.1 Sphingomicrobium sp.
TGTTCCGCACCCACAAAGACGCCCCGCGCGTGCTCATCGCCAATTCGAACCTCGTGCCCAAATGGGCGACGTGGGAGAAGTTCAACGAACTCGATCGCGCCGGGCTGATGATGTACGGCCAGATGACGGCCGGGTCGTGGATCTACATCGGCACCCAGGGCATCGTTCAGGGCACCTTTGAGACCTTCGCCGAAATGGGTCGCAAGCACTACGGCGGCGACCTTTCGGGCAAATGGATCTTGACCGCCGGTCTAGGCGGGATGGGCGGCGCGCAACCCTTGGCGGCGGTCATGGCCGGAGCCCATTGCATCGCGGTTGAGGTCCAGGAATCGTCGATCGAAAAGCGCCTCGAAACGCGCTACCTCGACCATCGCGCGACGAGCATCGATGAGGCGCTCGACATCATTGCCAAGGCGACCGAACCGACGTCGGTGGGCCTGCTCGGGAATGCCGCCGAAATCCTCTCCGAAATGGTCGAGCGAGGTATTCGCCCACATGCGGTGACCGACCAGACCAGCGCCCACGACCCTGCCAACGGCTATTGCCCGGCCGGGTGGAGCGTCGCCAAATGGCGCGAACTGCGCGAGCAAGATCCCGCCGCAGTGGCGCAAGCGGCGCGCCACTCGATGGCCAAACATGTCGAGGCGATGCTCGCGTTTCAGGCGATGGGCGTGCCGACCTTCGATTATGGCAATAATATCCGCCAGGAGGCATTCGACGACGGCGTCGCCCACGCCTTCGATTTCCCCGGCTTCGTCCCGGCCTATGTCCGGCCCCTGTTCTGCCGCGGTATCGGCCCGTTCCGCTGGGTCGCGCTGTCGGGCGATCCCGAAGACATTTACCGCACCGACCAGCGGGTCAAGGAACTGATCCCCGACGATCCCCACCTCCACCGCTGGCTCGACATGGCGCGCGAACGAATTGCCTTTCAGGGGCTGCCGGCGCAAATCTGCTGGGTCGGCCTCGGCCAGCGCCACCGCTTGGGCCTCGCGTTCAACGAGATGGTCCGCAATGGCGAAGTGTCGGCCCCGATCGTCATCGGCCGCGACCACCTCGATTCGGGCTCGGTCGCCTCGCCCAACCGCGAAACCGAGGCGATGAAGGACGGCAGCGACGCGGTGTCCGACTGGCCGCTATTGAACGCCCTTCTCAACACCGCCAGCGGCGCGACCTGGGTCTCGCTCCACCATGGCGGCGGGGTCGGAATGGGCTATTCGCAGCACTCCGGAATGGTCATCGTCGCCGACGGCACTGACGATGCCGCGCGGCGAATAGAGCGCGTGCTGTGGAACGACCCCGCCAGCGGAGTCATGCGCCACGCCGATGCCGGTTATGAGCAAGCGATCGAGTGCGCGCGCGAACAGGGTCTCGACTTACCGTTGATTGGCTGAGCAGTCGTTATTTCCGCAATTTCGTCCGGTTTAACTCCACCGCTTCGCGGACCAGAGCTTTCAGCGCTTCATTGTCCACCGAATCGCCTTCGCGAAAGTCGATCGCCCGACGGGTATTGCCTTCCAGACTGGCATTGAATAGCCGCGCTGGATCGTTGAGCGATGCGCCTTTGGCGAACGTCAGCTTGACCTTGTCCTTGTAACTTTCGCCGGTGGTGATGATTCCAGAGTGGGACCAGGTCGGAACTCCGGTCGGGTTACTCGGCTTGGCCCATTTCAGTTCCTCGATGACATCGGGGTCCGCGGCCTTGATGATCGCTCGAATGCGACTCAGAAGGTCGCCCCGCCAGTCGCCCAGTTCGGCGATTTTCGAATCGATCAATCGCGAGGCTTCGGTTTCGTTATCATTGCGCATCACCATCGCTATGTCCTTGCACCTGTCATTGCCGCGCGGATGTCTTCGGTCATCTTGTTGTTGATCTTGACCAGCCGGTGGAGCTCGTCGTTGATCTGCAGCAGCGCTTCAGCGTCCTGGTAGGTCTGGAACGCCTGGCGGTCGGAGGCTTCGGCCGCGACTCGCTGGCCGACCATGATGATCGAGAGTAGTACCAGCTGGAGGAAGGTTTGCGCGATCCATGAGATTAGCGTCGCGGTGCCGCCCTCGATTGCTGCCGGAAGGCTGACCAGCGCCAGTAATGCAAAAGCATAAGCGCACCACATCGTCCCAACCGCGTTGGTGATCGCGAGCGCGATCCGCGCGTTCAGGCTTGGGCGTTTGGGCTCGGTCTTGATCAACCCTTCGTGCTTGTGCGCTGCAATCCGCGGATTGGGAATGTGGATATCGTCCTCGCTGTCCTTACTCATCGGTCGCGCCTTGCCTGACTGTGGGGCGATGATCGCAGCAGCAGGCCGGAACGCAAAGCACGAAATGGAGGCGCTTCGTTGCGCCTGTCCAGAGCCGCGATAATCTGCCACAGGCGCGTCGGTCATGATCACGCTCGATCCCCAGGCAATCACCCTCCCAACGCTCGAACAATTATGGTCGGGGGCGCCGGCGCGCCTCGACCAGGCAAGCCTAGATCGAGTATTGGCGTCGGCTTCGGCGGTCGAGCGGATCGTCGCCGGCGGCGAAACCGTCTATGGGGTCAACACCGGCTTCGGCCTGCTCGCCAACACGCGCATTCCCGCCGAACGCCTCGCCGAACTCCAGCGCAATTTGATTTTGTCGCACAGCTGCGGTCTCGGTGAGCCGCTTCCGCGCCATGTCGTACGGCTGATGATCATCCTCAAACTGCTCGGTCTCGGACGCGGGTTTTCGGGCGTGAGCATGGCTGTAATCGATGCGCTGCAGGCGCTGCTCGATGCTGATGCGATGCCGGTGATCCCGAGCCAGGGCAGCGTCGGCGCTTCGGGAGACTTGGCGCCGCTCGCGCACATGGTCGCGGCGCTAATGGGCGAGGGAAAGATTGACCACGCAGGCGACATCCTCCCTGCTTCCGATGCCCTTTTGAGACTGGGACGCCAACCGCTTGAACTTGGCCCCAAGGAAGGCCTGGCGCTGATCAACGGCACCCAGGCCTCGACTGCGATCGCGCTCGACGCATTGTTTCTCGGGCTTCGTGTGTTCTGGGCGGCGGTCGCTTCCGGAGCGCTGTCGGTCGATGCGTTAAAAGGGTCGGTCAAGCCGTTCGATTCGCGCTTGTCCGATCTTCGCGGCCAGCCCGGACAGATCCGCGTGGCCGCAAGCCTTCGGTCGCTGCTTGACGGCTCGGCAATCGTCTCGTCGCACCACCGCTGCGGCCGGGTCCAGGACCCCTACAGCTTCCGCTGCCAGCCGCAGGTCATGGGCGCCGCGCTCGACCTCCTCACCAACGCCGGCCGAACGCTCGAAATCGAAGCCGGTGCGGTGACCGACAACCCGATCGTCTTCGCTGGCGATGAGGCGGGCGGGGACATCGCCATTTCGGGCGGCAATTTTCACGCCCAGCCGGTGGCTTTCGCTGCCGACATGATTAGCATTGCGCTGTGCGAAGTCGGGTCGCTGTCCGAACGCCGCACAAGCGTCCTGGTCGATCCCAAGATGAGCGGATTGCCCGCCTTCCTGACCGACGATTGCGGGGTCAATTCGGGGATGATGATCCCGCAGGTCACCGCTGCTGCTTTGGTCAGCGAGAACAAGGGCCTCGCCTTTCCGGCTTCGGTCGATTCGATTCCGACCTCGGCTGGGCAGGAGGATCATGTGTCGATGGCGCCGATCGCCGCGCGCAAGGCGGTGACGATTGCAAGGAATGCTGCGGGCGTGGTCGCGGTGGAACTCATCGCCGCCGCGCAAGGAGTCGATTATCATGCGCCGCTGAAAACGTCCGACCGGCTCCAGAAGCTGCTCGCCAAGGTTCGATCGATTACGCCCCACCTCGAAACCGACCGCTACTGGGCCGATGAAATGGCCGCACTACAGGCCGCGGTGCTCGCCGGAAATCTTTGCATTGGCGGCCATCCGGCCGACTGACGCCGGGCTCAGCAGGAATCGGGATCGAGGGTGCTGTCGTCCACGACAGGCGGGCTGGGCGTGGCTTCATGCGACCGCCGCCGAGCCGACCGCCGGGCACGCCAGCTGATCGCGCCGATCAGAAGCACTGCTGCGACCACGCTCGCCGCAAGGAATGGCCGCTCGGTGAAATAATAGCCGATCATCCGCGCCGCGCCGGTCCCGAGATACCAGCCTACGGCGAGGCCCAGGATCGCCCAAAGCAGCGATGCCAATGTGTTGATCAGGACGAAGGTTTGCCAGCGCACGTGGCTGAGGCTGATGGCCACCGGCCCGACGATCCGCATCCCGTAGATGAAGCGGTAGACGAAGCAGAACAAGCGCGGGTGGCGGTCGATCCATTTGAGCGCCAGCGCGAACGCGCGCTTGTCGGTCACCCGATGAACCAACTTCCCGTCGCGCTGCGACCGGCCGATGGCGAAGAAGGCGGTCGTCGACAAGCTCGCACCGAACCAGCAGACCAGCAACAACGGCAACAACCCGAGCTTGCCCAGCTTGGCCAGCGACCCGCCGATCAGCGGCCCGAATTCCCCTTCCACCGTGGTAACCAGGAGGATTCCGAGCAGGCCATATTGTTCAATAAGACGATTGAAGGTCTCGTGCACCGCAACGCCTTTGCGGCATGCCCGGCTTCGGCGCAACTGGCGCAACGGGCGGCATTGGGGTGCCTAGCCGACTCGAGTCCAGCGCTGTTCCTTGCAGATCATGCCGCTGAGCACGCAGCCGCGGATGACGAGAGTCGCGGTGCCCTGCATGCGGATCGTCGCCGGGGCATGAATGTTGCGCTTTGGATCGAAGGCGCGGCCAGTGTAGGTGCCGTCCCCAATCGCGCGCACGCCGCTGAGGATTTGGGTTCCAATGAGGCTTTGGGTGCCGCCTTTACGCGCGCTTGCCTTGGCCTTGGCCGACGCATCGATCACGGTCCCGCAATAGGCGTTCCCGCAGACTGCCAGTCGAACCACGACACTGCCCTTGGGATTTTCCCACTGCCCTTCGAGTGGGGCCTTGGCGAGCGCCGGCGAAGGCAGCGCGAGAAGCGCGACCGTGAGTGCGAAGGGCGAGATAATCCGGTTCATGTTCATGCATTTAGCCATACTTTATGGCTAAAATGGCACGCTCAGGTTGCGCTTCGATGAACCATCGCTCTGGTTGCGGCGTTCCTGGCTCTCATTCGGCCGGCGGCGGGCCCTCGCTCAGCGCCCAGGTTTGCGAATCGCAAATCAGTCCGCCGACTGCGCAGCCAGTGACCTTGATCCGCTCTTCGCCCTCGCGTTCGATCTTGGCGGTGACGTGCATGTCGCGATCGGGAATGTACAATTTGCCCTGCCATCGGTCGGCGCCCTTGGGCTGGAGGTCGGTGAGCAGCGCGGTGCCGACGAGGGTCGCGGCGCCCTTGCGGGCATCGGCCTTGGCCGCGGGGCTCGCCCATTCGACCGTTCCGCATTGCGATTCGCCGCACGGGGCAATGGCGATGATCACGCTTTTCGCGGGGTTGATCCAACGGCCTTCGATCGATCCGCCCGGCGCCTGAGCCGCCGCCAGAGCGAGGATGGTGGCGATGATGATTGGGGACATGACGCTCTCCTGTTACTGCCGGGCCGACGGTGTAGCCGCTGCCCCGTTCTAATGGAAATCACGGCTTTTGGGGATGCAATGGACATCGCGCGGATGGGTTCGGGCGGCGGGCCTGGCCATCGCCCCGCCGCCGTCGCCAGCGCTTAGAGTCGAGGGCAGCGAGTCCTCGCTCAACAGGCGCAGCAGGTGGGTATCGTCCTCAAGCCGGGCGGCGACCACGTGGACCACCGCCTCGTCGTGCTGGACGACGCCGTGGACCGCCATCAGCCGAGCCCCCATGACGATCCGCCGCTGTGCCGCGAAGCGGTCGGGCCAGACGATCAGGTTGGCGATCCCGGTCTCGTCCTCAAGCGTGATGAAGCACACTCCCTTGGCGCTGCCCGGCCGCTGGCGAATGAGGACCAGCCCGGCCAGGCTCACTCGCTGACCGTAGCGTAAAGACCGAAGCCGGTTGGCGGTGACGAAGCCGAGCGCCGCATAATGATCGCGCAGGAACGCCATCGGGTGGGCTTTGAGGCTCAGGCGAACGGTCTGGTAATCGTTCACCACATGCTCGCTCAGGGGCATTTGCGGGAGGAGTGCGGGGACCGCTTCGGCGCCCTCGTCGCGCTCGTCGGCGGCGGTGAACAGCGGGAGGTCCGGTGCCTGCCTGAGCGCCCGCGCGTCCCACAACGCGGCGCGCCGGTCCAAACCCATCGAGCGAAACGCATCCGCCGCCGCAAGCCGCTCGATCGTCGCTACGCCCACGCGTGCCCGGGTCTTGAGCGCCTCGACATCGGCCAAGTGGCGGAGGCCGCGCGCGGTGACAATGCGCTGGGCCTCGTCTCTGCGCAGCCCGTCGATCTGGCGCAGTCCTAATCTCAAGGCCAAACAGCCGTTCGTCCCGAGCCTAGTCGAAGGGCGCCCGTCCACTACGGCCTGCGGCCTTCGCTCAGGACGAACGAATGCTGATTCTTCTTTCACCACCTCCAGCGTGCAGTCCCGGTCGCTCAGATTGACGTCCACCGCGCGTACTTCCACCCCATGCTCCTGGGCGTCGCGGACAATCTGGGCGGGCGCGTAGAAACCCATCGGCTGGCTGTTCAATAATGCTGCCGCGAACACCGCCGGATATTTCCATTTGATCCAGCTCGACACGTACACCAGATGGGCGAAACTCGCGGCATGGCTCTCGGGGAAACCATATTCGCCGAAGCCGCGGATCTGGTGGAAACACCGCTCGGCGAAGTCGGGGTCATAACCGCGTTCGACCATCCGCCCGACCATCTTGTCCTGAAGCAAATCGATCGTCCCGCGGCTTCGGAACGTGGCCATCGCCTTGCGCAATTGATTGGCCTCGGCGGGGGAAAAGCGCGCGGCGTCCAAGGCGATCTTCATCGCCTGTTCCTGGAACACTGGAACGCCGAGCGTCCGAGCGAGGATTTTCTCAAGCTCGTCGGGCGGACCATGCTCAGGCGACGGGCAGGGGAAGCACACCGCTTCCTTGCCGCTTCGGCGCTTCAGATAGGGGTGGACCATATCGCCCTGGATCGGCCCCGGCCGAACGATCGCGACTTCGATAACGAGGTCGTAGAAGCAGCGCGGCTTGAGCCTCGGAAGCATGTTCATCTGGGCCCGGCTCTCGACCTGGAACACGCCGAGCGAATCGCCCGCGCACAGCATGTCGTAAACTTGGGGCACCTCGCGCGGGACGGTCGCCAGCTCGAACCGTTCGCCGTGTTGGTGCTCGATCAAATCGAACGCCTTGCGGCAACAGGTCAGCATGCCCAGCGCAAGCACGTCGATCTTGAGGATCCCCAATTCCTCGATGTCGTCCTTGTCCCATTCGATGAAGGTGCGGTCGTTCATCGCTCCATTGCCGACCGGCACCGTCTCGATCAGCGGCCGTTCGGTGAGGATGAAACCGCCGACATGCTGCGACAAATGCCTCGGCATGCCGATCATCTGACGCGCGATGTTGAGCGTCCGGCGCAAATGCGGGTCGGAAAAATCGAGCCCCGCTTCGTTGACCCGCTCGTCCTCGATCTGGACCTCCATACTGCCCCAATGGGTCGAAGCGATGGCCGCGGTGACGTCTTCGCTGAGCCCCATCACCTTGCCCACTTCGCGGATCGCCGAGCGCGGTCGATAATGGATCACCGTCGCCGCGATCCCCGCCCGGTCGCGGCCATATTTGGCGTAGATGTGCTGGATCACCTCCTCGCGCCGTTCATGTTCGAAATCGACGTCGATGTCGGGCGGCTCCTTGCGCTCCTCGCTGATGAACCGCTCGAACAGCAGGCTGTTGGTGGCCGGGTCGACCGCGGTGATCCCGAGGCAGTAACAGACCGCGCTATTAGCCGCCGACCCACGCCCCTGGCACAGGATCGGGGGCGACAGGCTGCGGGCGAAGGCGACAATGTCGTGGACGGTGAGGAAATAACGCGCGAAATCGAGTTTCTCGATCAGCGCCAGTTCGTGCTTGAGCTGCCCCACCACCTTGTCGGCAAGGCCTTCGGGCCAATGGTCCTTCGCCCCCGCCCACGTCAGATGTTCGAGATAATGCTGCGGGGTCCGCCCCTCGGGCACGGTCTCACGCGGATATTCATATTTGAGTTCATCGAGGCTGAAGTCGAGCGAATCGGCGAATTCGCGGGTCGCCGCGATGGCGTGGGGCCAGCGTGCGAACAGCCGCACCATTTCCTCCGGCCCCTTAAGATGCCGCTCGGCATTGGCGGCGAGCGCAAAACCGGCATTGGCGAGCGTGACCTTCTCGCGGATGCAGGTCATCACGTCCTGCAACGGGCGGCGGTCGGGGGCGTGATAATGGACGTCATTGGTGGCGATGATGGTGCAGCCTTGGGCCTGCGCGATGCGGTCGAGCCGCTCGATCCGGGCGAGGTCGTCGCCGCGATAGCAATGCGCAGCGGCAAGGTGGCGAAGCGACGGAATCGCCGAGCGATATTGCTCCAGTTCCTTCTCGACGAGATCGAGATCGTCATTGGGCCAGGCGATGAAGGCAATGCCTTGCGCATGCTCGGCGAGATCGGCGAGGCTGAGGTCGCACTCGCCCTTCTTCGAGCGCATCTTGCCCAAACTCAGCAGCCGCGACAGCCGCCCATAGCCCTCACGGTCGATCGGGTAGGCGAGCACACTCATCTCCCCCTCCCGCTTGCGGGAGGGGGTCAGGGGGAAGGCCTGTCCCTTCGCAAATTCGACCACAGGCCCTCCCCCAGCCCCTCCCGCTTGCGGGAGGGGGGAAAGATCCAGCCGACACCCGATCAGCGGCCGCAGTCCCGCGCCCTTCGCTGCACTGTGCATCCGAACTACCCCGGCAAGCGTGTTACGGTCGGCGATCCCGATCGAGTCCATGCCCAGCTCGAGCGCGCTCAGCGCCAGCTCGATCGAATCCGACGCCCCGCGCAGGAACGAGAACGGGCTGGTCACTCCAAGCTCGACGAAGGCCGCGCGCGGCACTGCCCCGGCCGGACCCTCGGGCACCAGTTTGCGCCGGGCAAAGCCGGTATATTCCGGCATCAGCCGAGCGCCTTTTGATTGGGAATGTTCATCCGAACAGGCCGTGAAGAAACCACATCGGCGCAATTCCCTGTTGGTCTCGGCCGCGGCCGTCGCCGATTACCCCTTCGCGATAAATCCAGTAGCGGCGGCCAACATCGTCCTCGACCCGGTAATAATCGCGCAGCCGCGCACCCGGCGCCTGCCGCCACCATTCGGGCGCGATCCGCTCAGGCCCTTCAACCCGGGCGATGTCATGCACCCCCCGCCGCCACACGAACCGCCGTGGAACGCCCTCGGGAGTGGAGTAAATCACCGCGATGACCTCAGGCTGGTCGAGCAGGCGCTGGGGGAGCTTCCTTACTCCCTCCCCCCCTTGCGGGGGAGGGAAGGAGCCGTGAAACGGCGGGAGGGAGAGGGGGGCGGGGACAGCGAACCCCCTCTGCCCAACCCCTCTCCTGCTGAGGGGAGAAAGGCCATTTGCTACCGCCCCGACCCAGCCGCTCGCTTGCTCGGGCAAATGACTCCCTCGAGCCTGCGGCCGCCTAACCGCGCGTGGGCCCAGTTTGACGCTAAGCCGGTCGATCAGCCGGGCCACCTCGAGTTCGCCCGTCGACTCCTCGACCAGGCTCGACTGCGCCGCTCCCAACGGTTCGCTCCACTCGGCGGTCAGAGCGAAGGCGTCGAAGCCGAAGCGGGGGTCGAGCGTTTCGGCCTTGTCGGTCAGCAGGCGCGCAAGATGCGCCGGGTCGCGGCTCGGGATTGCGGTTGCGACCGATGCGCTGGCGACGCTTCCGTCGACCCGGAAACCGGCCAGCGACAAAGTGCGTGCGCCGAGTTTGCGCGCCTCCAGCTCGGCCACAAGCCGGGGAACGAGGACGTTCAGCGCCTGGGCGCCGGCCTCGGGATGATCGACCGGCTCGGCCAGGCGCAAAGTGGCGCGCGGCGGGACCTCGACTGGCTCTGCGGTGAGCGGTTCGAGTTTGCGGCCGAGTGCTCGGTCGAGCGCGTCCAATGGGTTGTCGGCCTCACGAAATCGCCGCGCCAGGCTGCGTCGCTCGATCCCGGCAAGCGCGCCGATGGTCTTGAGCCCGAGCCGCTCGAGCGTTCGAGTGGCCGGCGAGGACAGGCGCAACGCGGCGACCGGGAGCGGGGCGAGGCGGACCGCCAATTCCCTCTCCCCTCTCCCTCCCACCGCTGCGCGGCGGGCTCCTCCCTCCCCCGCGAGGGGGGAGGGGTCATAATATCGCGCCAGCGCCCACGCCGCACCGGCGGTCGCCGCGACCGCGCTGCGCAGGGTCAGCCCAAGCGCTTCGAAACGCTCCTCGACATCGGCTATCAGCCCCGCTTCGCCGCCGAACAGATGCGCGACCCCGCCGACATCGAGCCGCAGTCCATCCGCTCCATCGACCTCGACCAAAGGCGACCAGCGCAGCGCCCAGCGCGCCAGTCGGCGCAGCGCGGCCTCGTCTCCGGCGGGATCGGCGGGCACGGCGATAAGCTCGGGATGGAGCGTCCGGGCGTCGGTCAACCGCATCCCGGGCCGAGCGCCTTGCCCGGCGGCCGCGCTGGTTACAGCGTGAATCACCGGCCCGTGCGCGCCCTCAATGGTCAGCGCCACGAGCGAGTCAGGCAGTGCGGCGCTCGCCTTCGCCCAGCGCTCGATCGCCAGGCTCGGTAACCAGATCGAAAGCACCCGAGTCATTGTTCAGCATCCACCGCCCCGGTGGGCGCCCACGCGCCCGGAACAGCTCGGCATCCCATGCCGGAGCGCCCGGCGCGCGGGGATCGAGCCCATTGGCAAGCGAGGGCGCGCTTGCCACCCGCCAGCGCATCCGCGCACCGCTCAGATTGGCGGTTCCGCCGAGCCGCACCAGCCAGCACGCCACCCCCGACCGCTCGGCCGCGACCGCGAGCCGCCGAGTGGCGGTGAAATCGAGCACCTTGGAATCGCCCCATAATTCGCCGATGACGGCCGCCAGCGCACCGCACCTTAAGCCCTCCTCCATCGCCCATAAGGCGCCGCGGGCGTCGCGCGCCTCGACATGAATAAGGTCTCTGGAGGGCAGGCCGGGGGGGTAAATCCGCCCGCTCTGGAGGACCGCCATTCGCTCCTGCACCCACAGCAGTGGACGGGCGGAATTGACCTGCGGTAAGAGGAAGCCCGTCCACCCGCCATCGCGGGAAGTCGCGGCAAACAGCTCGCTGAGGGTGGGACCACAACCGGCAGGCCGGTATGGCATTCCAACGGCTTCGCCGGTCTGGACTCCTGCCTTCGCAGGAGAACAGGGAGCGGCCGGACCGAAAGGCGCAACCGCGCCTTCGCCGGCGACCAGGGAAAGCGCTGCCGCCACACGAATCACACCCATTGATGTTCTACTTTTGTTCTTGTGTCGCGACTCACCCCCGTGAGTCAATATGGCGACTCGTCAGGCGCGGATTCAATCAGGAAAAGAGTGATCTCACTGACAGCCGCGCGGGTCGCCCGCGCCGACACCCCGAACGCCATATGGTTGCACTCCAGCTCGACTGCCCGGTCGCTCTCGTCCGGCAATCCGCGCGCCGCCGACGCCGCAACGATCCCGTCCTTCCGCGACCATAGCGCCAAGGTCGGTACCGGCGGCTTTGCAGACACCCGCGGGATCGGCGTTTCATCGACCTTGTGCCCGGCGATCCGCTCATAGAGCCGCCACACATTATTGAGCCGCGGGTCACCGGAGAAAGGCGAGCCCAGGGTGACCACCGCGCGCACCCGCTGCGGCCGGTGGCGGGCCAGCTCGCGCGCATAAATCCCGCCCAGGCTCCATCCAACCACAAGCACCGGTCGCTTATCCTCGACCCGGTCCAGCGAGCGCTCAAGCCGGTCAAGCATGTCGGCGGTCGCACCCATGTTCCACCCAAGCCGCCACGGGTGAACGCGAAAGCCCGCCTCGGCCAGCGCCCGGCGAAGCTCCATTGTCGTTCGATCGGAGGCGATGAAGCCGGGAATGACCAACGCCGGCGGCCCGCCCACCGGACCGCGCGCGCCCACATGCCCGAACCCGCGCCACATGCGCGGGCCGAGCGAAACCATTTCGCCAAGGCGGCGCCAAGCGGTCGGCACACGGTCGTCGGACTCGCTCACCCAGTCACCCGTAAAACGGAATTACAAATACTCGCCGCCCATCAATTCCTGCATCGCCTTGGGCAATCGCACCCGGCCGTCCGCGGTCTGGTGGTTCTCGAGCAGCGGCACGAGGATTCGCGGGCTTGCAAGCGCGGTATTGTTGAGCGTGTGCGCGAACCGGACTTTGCCGTCGGCGCCGCGGTAACGCAGATTGGCCCGCCGCGCCTGCCAGTCGTGCAAGGTCGAACAGCTGTGGGTCTCGCGGTACTTGCCCAAGGACGGCACCCAGCTCTCGATATCGTTCATTCGATATTTGCCAAGCCCCATGTCGCCGGTCGAAGTCTCGATCACCTGATAAGGAATTTCCAGCGCACCGAGCAGCTCCTCGGCCAGCCCGAGCAGCCGCGCGTGCCACTCGGCCGAGACTAAGTCATCGGCCTCGCAAATCACATATTGCTCGACCTTGACGAACTGGTGCACCCGAAGCAGCCCGCGCACGTCCTTACCCGCGCTCCCAGCCTCGCGGCGGAAGCACGGCGAGAAACCGGCGTAGAGTACCGGCAGCTTGTTGGCCTCCAATATTTCCCCCGAATGAAGGCTCGTCAGCACCACTTCCGCGGTTCCGGCAAGCCACGCATCGTCATTGGGCAATTGATACGTTTCGTCGCGGTGGCCGGGGAATTGCCCCTGGTTGAGG
>JBDSRE010000008.1:0-7242 GCA_039929465.1 Sphingomicrobium sp.
GACGGCATGGTTCACGATTCCCGTCTGGCCTGCGATATTCTCGGCCACGGCAATGCCTTCGTCCTCGGCCTTGTGGGCGAGCATCGGGCCGGGAATGACATCGCCGATCGCCCAGATGCCCGTAACCACTGTGCGGAAATCGTGATCGGTTTCGATTTGGCCGCGCTGGTTGACCTGCAAGCCGGCCTTGTCGAGGCCAAGCCCGTCGGTATTGGGTCGGCGTCCGATCGAGACCAAGACGACGTCGGCGTCGATCGTCTCGGCTGTCCCTCCTTTAGCGGGTTCGACCCTCACACCGACACTATTTCCCTTGACCTCGGCCTTGGTCACCTTGGTCCCGAGCATGAACTCGAAGCCCTGCTTCTTGAAAATCTTGTTCGATTCCTTGCGGATGTCCTCGTCGAAACCAGGCAAGATCTGGTCGAGATATTCGACCACGACAACTTCGGCCCCAAGTCGCCGCCACACGCTGCCGAGTTCAAGCCCGATCACACCGCCGCCGATGACGACCAATTTCTTTGGCACCGCGGCAAGCTCGAGCGCGCCCGTCGAATCGACGATCCGCTGCGCTTCATTATCGACCTCGACCCCGGGCAGCGGAGTGACCGACGATCCGGTGGCGATGACGATGTTCTTGGCTCGGACGGTCCGGCCGCCAACCTTGACGCTATCGGCACCCTCGAAGCTGGCGCGGCCCTTGAGCCATTCGACCTTGTTCTTCTTGAACAGGAACTCGATGCCCTGGGTCAGTTGCTTGACCGCGTCGAGGCGCTGGCCGTGCATCGCCGGAAGGTCGAGCTTGGGTTCGACAATGATCCCCATCTTCGCCATCGCGCCATTGGCTGCGGCGTCGTAATATTCCGACGCGTGGAGCAAAGCCTTGGACGGAATACAGCCGACATTGAGGCAGGTCCCGCCAAGCGTCTCGCGGCTTTCAGCGCAAGCGGTCTTGAGCCCCAGCTGCGCCGCCCGGATGGCGGCAACATAGCCGCCGGGGCCCGAACCGATCACCAAAACGTCGAAATCATAGTCAGCCATAAATTTCTTCCTGTGCTCCGGCGCAGGCCGGAGCCGTGGCCTCACGCGCGAATGTCATCGTAGAGATCTCGCCAATTGGGATTTCGCTCCTCGATCAATCGCAATTTCCACGCGCGCTTCCACTTCGTCATCCTCAACTCGCAAGCGCGCGCTTCCTGTAGATCGTCGTAAAAATCCTACCAGACACGCAGGGTGCAGTCCTTGTCCCTGGAATGCTCCGCAATGTTTTTGTTGCGATATTGCCAAGTTCTTTGTGCCAGGTCGCTCGTCACACCCAGATAGGTTTGTCCTCGACGATGGTTAGCCATCAGATAGACACAGCCAGATTTCATTGTTCTCCGTTCAGAGCTCCGGCCTTCGCAGGAGCACAGCGATTACAAATCGATCAACAGCCGCATCGGGTCCTCGATCGCTTCCTTGACCCGAACGAGGAAGGTCACGGCCTCGCGCCCGTCGACGATGCGGTGGTCGTAACTCAAAGCGAGATACATCATCGGACGGATGACAACTTCGCCGTCCCTGGCGATCGGCCGCTCCTCGATCCGATGCATTCCAAGCACCGCCGATTGCGGCGGGTTGATGATCGGGGTCGACAGCAGGCTTCCAAACACGCCGCCGTTGGAAATAGTGAAGGTGCCGCCCTGCATCTCCTCCATCGACAAGGTGCCGTCCTTGGCCTTCTTGCCATATCCGGCGATGCTCTGTTCGATCTCGGCGAAGCTCATTGCGTCGGCGTTGCGGACCACCGGCACGACCAGCCCTTTGGGCGCGCTGACCGCCACCGAAACGTCGAGGTAATCGTGATAGACGATCTCCTCTCCGTCGAGGCTAGCGTTGACCGAGGGCACGTCCTTCGCCGCGAGCGCCACGGCCTTCACGAAAAACGCCATGAAGCCCAAGCGGATGCCGTGCTTTTTCTCGAACAATTCCTTGTAGCGGGAGCGGGCGTCGATCACCGCCGACATGTCGACATCGTTGAACGTGGTGAGGATTGCGGCGGTGTTCTGCGCCTCCTTGAGTCGCTTGGCGATGGTCAGCCGAAGCCGCGACATCTTGACCCGTTCTTCTTTCCTGTTCCCCGGCGCAAGCCCGGGCCCAGCAGCCGCAGGCTTGGTTCCCGCTGCCTCCATTGCTTTGGACTCGGCCTGGGCTTCAGCCTTCGCAGGCGCACTGGCCTTTTGCGCTTCGGCCGCTGCGATAACATCGTCCTTGGTCAGCCGACCGTCCTTGCCGCTGCCCTTGATCTGCGTTGGGTCGACATGATGTTCGAGCACCGCCCGGCGCACCGCTGGCGACATGGTCGTGATGGTGTCGTCACCCGCCGCAGGGGCGTCGGCCGGAGTTTCTGCCGGAGCCGGAACCGGAGTCGGAGCCGGTGCTGGGGCCGCTGTTGGGTCGGGTTGCGGCGGGCCATCGCTGACGGGCTTGTCGCGGATCGCCGGAGTCTCGCCCGGACCTTCGGGGTTGGTCGTGCTCGAGGCGGCCGCTTGAGCAGGTGCCGCTCCAGCCGCGCCAGCATCGATCACCGCGATATCCGCACCGACCGCGACCGTTTCCCCGGCCTTGACCAGTTGCTTGGTCAGGACACCTGCGATTGGTGATGGCACCTCGACATTGACCTTGTCGGTCTCAAGGCTTGCGATGGGCTCGTCCTGCGCGACCGTATCGCCGGGCTGCTTGAGCCATTCGGCGAGAGTCCCTTCGGTAATCGATTCGCCGAGGGCCGGGACTTTGACATTGGTCGCCATGCTGTTCCTTTACTCCGCGGCGACGGCCGCTGCATCGGCCCCGCTGCTATGGCCGAGCGCTGCTGCAATCAAGGCCGCCTGTTGTTCCTTGTGCCGTTTGGCAAGCCCAGTGGCCGGGGACGCACTCGACGGCCGGCCGGCATAATTCAGGCGCGCACCCTTGTAGCTGGACTCGGCCAGGCAGCAGTCGATGAGCGGCTGGACGAAGGTCCAGGCGCCGTCATTCTGCGGTTCTTCTTGTGCCCAGACGACATGCTTGAGCGCAGGCATGGTCTTGAGACGCCTTACAAGCGGTTCCGACGGGAAAGGATAAAGTTGCTCGACGCGGAGGATTTGGACCCCGAGATCGCCGTCGCCATCGCGCGCCTCCATCAACTCAAAGGCCAATTTGCCCGAGCACAGGACGAGCCGCTGCGTTTCGTTTTCTGCCGGCGGATTAGGGTCGCTAAGCAGTCGGCGAAAGTGGCTGTCGCCGGTAAAATCGCCGACGCTCGACACCGCAAGCTTGTGGCGCAGCAGCGACTTGGGGGTCATCATCACCAGAGGCTTGCGGAAATCGCGCCGCATCTGGCGCCGAAGGATGTGGAAATAATTGGCCGGGGTGGTGCAATTTGCAACCTGGATATTGTCATCGGCGCAGAGCTGGAGGTAGCGCTCGAGCCGAGCCGAACTATGTTCCGGGCCCTGCCCTTCGTAGCCGTGGGGCAACAGCATCACCAACCCGCTGGCGCGCAACCATTTGGCCTCGCCCGAGGAAATGAACTGGTCGATGATGGTCTGCGCGCCATTGGCGAAATCGCCGAACTGCGCCTCCCACAACACCATGGTCATCGGGTCGGCCAGCGAAAAGCCGTATTCGAAGCCGAGCACGCCGAATTCGGACAACGGGCTATCGCGGACTTCGAAGCGCGGACGCGGCTCGCCGTCGTTGATGGTTCGAAGCGGAATGTATTTGTCGCCATCGGTCTGGTCGAGCCACACGGCGTGGCGCTGGCTGAAGGTGCCGCGGCCCGAATCTTGGCCCGACAGGCGAACCCCGAAACCGTCGAGAACAAGGCTTCCGAACGCGAGCGCTTCGGCGGTCGCCCAGTCGAATCCCTCGCCGCTGTCGAACATCTTTGTCTTGGCATCGAGGATTCGCTGAAGCGTTTTGTGGATGGTCAAACCCGCCGGAACGTCGGTCAGGATTTTGCCCAGCCGCTCGAATTCCTCTCGGCTGACCCCGGTAGCGATGTTGCGCCGCCCGAGCACCGGCTCATCCGGGCTTCCAAGGCCCGACCAGCGGCCACCGAACCAATCAGCCTTTTCCGGCTCATACTTGGTTCCGGCCTCGAACTCCTCGTCGAGGTGGGCGATGTAATCGGCCGTCTGCTGGTCGATCCACGCCTCGTCGACGACGCCTTCCGCAATCAGCTTCTTGCCATAAATCTCGCTGACAAAGGGATGCTTCTTGATCGCATCGTACATCAGCGGCTGGGTGAAGCTCGGTTCGTCGCCCTCATTGTGACCAAAGCGGCGGTAGCACCACATGTCGATGACCACATCGCGGCCGAAACACATCCGGAATTCGGTCGCCAGCTTGCAGCAGAAGGTGACCGCTTCGGGGTCGTCGCCATTGCAGTGAAGAATCGGCGCCTGGACGCCCTTGGCGACGTCCGACGGGTAGGGCGATGAGCGACCGAATTGCGGGCTGGTGGTGAAGCCGATCTGGTTGTTGATGATGAAATGCACGGATCCGCCGGTGCCGTAGCCGGGCAGGCCGGAAAAGCTCAAACACTCCCACACCACGCCCTGCGCGGCGAAGGCGGCGTCGCCGTGGAGCAGCAACGGAAGCACTTTCTTGCCATGCTTGTCGTCCTTGACCCCCATCACCCCGCGCGACTTGCCCAGCACGACCGGGTCGACCGCTTCGAGGTGCGACGGATTGGGAAGCAGCGACAGATGCACCTTGACCCCGTCGAATTCGCGGTCGCTCGAGGTTCCGAGGTGATATTTGACGTCGCCCGATCCGCCGACATCGTCGGGATTGGCGCTTCCGCCGGCGAATTCGTTGAAGATCGCGCGGAACGGCTTGCCCATGACATTGGTGAGGATGTTGAGGCGCCCGCGATGGGCCATTCCAATGTCGATTTCCTCGACCCCGCCGAGCCCGGCATATTTAATTACCGCCTCCAACGCCGGGACCGCGCCCTCCCCGCCGTCGAGCCCGAAGCGTTTGGTCCCGACGTATTTGCGGGCGAGATATTTCTCCCACTGCTCGGCCTGGATGACCTTGGTCAGGATTGCCTGCTTGCCCTCGGGCGTGAACTGGATTTCGGCATTCTCGCCTTCCATCCGGTCCTGCAGGAAGCGCCGCTCCTCGACCTCGTTGATGTGCATATATTCAAGGCCGACATGGCCGCAATAATTGGCCTGGAGGACGGCCACGATGTCGCGGATGCTGGCCGATTCGAACCCTAATGTGCCGCCGATCCAAATCGGGTGGTCGAGGTCGGCATCAGTGAAGCCGTGATAAGCCGGGGTGAGGTCAGCCGGCACTTCCATCCGCGCTAGGCCGAGCGGATCAAGTTTGGCCGCCAGATGCCCGCGAACACGATAGGTGCGGATAAGCATCATTGCTCGGATCGATTCGTCGGCGGCCTTGTGGATCGCGGCTGGGTCGGCGGTGGTTTGCGAAGCCTTGGCGGTCGCGGCCAAACGAACGCTGTCGATCGACGCTTCGGTCGGATCGAGCCCGATATTCAGCGCATCGAGCGTTTCCACCGGCCAGTTCGGCCGAGCCCAGCTCGGGCCCGGTTCGCTGTTCAATAATCCGGCGGCGTCGTCCACGGTTCGATCTCCAGCAGGTCCAACGCTCAGGCGGACAAGAGTTCCTTCAGCGTCCTGCCTAGTTCAGATGGGCTCGGGGAAACCGTAATTCCAGCTGCCTCCATCGCCGCGATCTTTGAATCGGCGTCGCCCTTGCCGCCGGCGACGATGGCCCCGGCGTGGCCCATCCGCCGGCCCGGAGGAGCGGTCCGACCGGCGATGAAGCCGACCGTCGGTTTTTTTCGCCCGCTCTTCGATTCGTCGGCGAGGAACTGCGCCGCATCCTCCTCGGCGCTGCCGCCGATCTCGCCGATCATGACGATCGATTTGGTATCCTCGTCGGCAAGAAACATCTCGAGCACGTCGATGAATTCCGTCCCTTTGACCGGATCGCCGCCAATCCCGACCGCGGTAGTCTGTCCGAGGCCTTCATTGCTGGTCTGGAACACCGCCTCATAGGTCAGGGTGCCCGAGCGCGAGACGATTCCAACGCTGCCTTTCTTGAAGATCGTGCCGGGCATGATCCCGATTTTGCATTCGCCGGGGGTTAGAACGCCCGGGCAATTGGGCCCGATCAGCCGCGATTTCGAACCGCACAAGGCGCGCTTGACCTTGACCATATCGAGCACCGGAATGCCCTCGGTAATGGCGACGATCAGCGGCACTTGCGCCTCGATCGCCTCAAGGATCGAATCGGCGGCGAACGGCGGCGGGACATAGATGACGCTGGCATTGGCACCTGTCGATTCAACCGCCTCAAGCACGGTGTCAAACACCGGCAGACCGATATGGGTCGTCCCGCCCTTCCCCGGAGTCACCCCGCCGACCATCTGCGTGCCATAGGCAAGCGCCTGTTCGGTGTGGAAAGTGCCGGTGTCGCCGGTCATCCCCTGGGTGATGACCTTGGTGTTGCGGTCGACGAGAATGCTCACTTCAGGCTTCCATCGATCTCTTTGCACGCCGCCAGCAGCTCCTTGACTGCATCGACGCTGACCTGGAAACCCTTCTTGGCTTCGACATCGAGGGCGATCTCGACCACCTTCTCGACCCCGCCTTCGCCGATCACGCACGGCACTCCGACATAAAGGTCGTCGACCCCGTACTGGCCGGTGAGGTTGGCGGCGCAGGGGAGGACACGCTTTTTGTCCTTTAAAAAGCTCTCGGCCATCGCGATCGCCGAGGTTGCTGGCGCGTAAAAGGCACTGCCGTTGCCAAGCAATTGAACGATCTCGCCGCCGCCGCCGCGCGTGCGCTTGACGATTGCATCGATGCGTTCCTGGGTCGACCAGCCCATTTTGATGAGGTCGGGAATGGGGATTCCGGCGACGGTCGAATATTCGACGATCGGTACCATGGTGTCGCCGTGGCCGCCGAGCACGAAGGCGGTGACGTCCTCGACCGAAACGCCAAATTCCTGGGCGAGGAAGGTGCGGAAGCGCGCACTGTCGAGCACGCCCGCCATGCCCACCACCATCTTGTGCGGCAGGCCGGAGAATTCGCGCAATGCCCACACCATCGCGTCCAAGGGATTGGTGATGCAGATGACGAACGCGCCAGGGGCGTGCGCCTTGATGCCCGCCCCGACTGCTTTCATGACCTTCAAATTAATGCCGAGCAGATCGTCGCGGCTCATGCCCGGCTTGCGCGC
>JBDSRE010000009.1:0-11683 GCA_039929465.1 Sphingomicrobium sp.
AGCCGAAGCCGAGCGCCGCGCTGGATTCGGTCTCGAAGCTGAATGACGCGTCGTTGAGGCGCAATTTGTAGAGGCTTTCGCGGAGCTTTTCGAAGTCCGCGGCGTCGATCGGGAACAGGCCGCAGAACACCACCGGCTGCACTTCCTTGAACCCCGGCAGCGGGGCCGCGGTCGGGCGCCGGGCATCGGTGATGGTGTCGCCGACGCGGGTTTCGGCAACCTCCTTGATCTGGGCGGTGATGAAGCCGATTTCGCCGGCCGCGAGTTCGGGCAATTGTTCGATCTTGGGGCGCATGCAGCCGACTCGGTCAACCAGATGCGTGGTGCCCGCGGCCATGAAGCGGATCTGTTGGCCCCTGGTGAGGATGCCGTCGATGACGCGGATGAGGATGACCACTCCGAGGTAGGGGTCGTACCAGCTGTCGACGAGCATCGCTTTCAGGGGAGCGGCGCGGTCGCCCTTCGGCGGCGGGATGATGTCGACGATCGCCTGGAGGATGTTGTCGATGCCCTCCCCGGTCTTGGCGCTCGCGAGTACCGCTTTGGACGCATCGAGGCCGATGATCTCCTCGATTTCCTGCTTGGCGCCTTTGGGGTCGGCGGCGGGGAGGTCGATCTTGTTGATCACCGGGACGATTTCGTGGTCGTGCTCGATCGACTGATAGACATTGGCAAGCGTCTGCGCTTCGACCCCTTGGGCAGCATCGACCACCAGCAGCGCCCCTTCGCAGGCGGCGAGGCTGCGGCTGACTTCATAGGCGAAATCGACGTGGCCGGGGGTGTCCATGAGGTTGAGTTCGTAGGTCTCGCCGTCCGCGGCCTTCCAACTCAGCCGCACCATCTGCGCCTTGATCGTGATTCCGCGTTCGCGCTCGATCTCCATATTGTCGAGCACCTGGGCGTTGCCGGTCATCTCGCGCGCGCTAAGCCCGCCGGTGGCCTGGATCAGCCGGTCGGCGAGCGTCGACTTGCCGTGGTCGATATGCGCAATGATGCTGAAATTGCGGATTCGGGAAAGTTCTTGTGACAATTTTTTAATTTCGCCGGATGCTGGGGTTGGCACGCCGCTAGCAGGAACATCGCGGGCTTGCGAGATGTGGCGGCGCGCCGATTCCGCTTAGGTCGGGCCGAATAACAAGAGCGAGGCGCCGGCGACGATCGCAACGATGACGAAGCCGATGCTGTGGTGGACGAAACGCGGATGCTCGTGGCGACGGGCGTGGCGCGACCCGGCGAGCACAGCTGCGCCAAGCGCGAGGACGAGCAGCAGGATCTGGAGTGCGATCGGCATGGCGGCTTTCTATCGGCTCAGCTGCCGCTGTCGAGCCAAACCGTCATTGGTCGAAATTCGAGCGCGCCTGGCGGGGGCTGCGGTTGCGCCCCCAGCGCCACCCGCTAGAGGGTGCCCAGCTTAAATTTCCCATTGCGGAGAATGTCATGCGTCGATTTGTCAGTCCGTTCTTGCTCACTACAGTCGCCGCTTTGGCGCTATCCCCGGTAGCGGCCGTTGCCAAACCCGGCGGGGGCGACAGCGCGAAGTCGATTCCGATCGCCGAGCTGGTCAAGCAAGTGACGATTCCACATTCGACCTTCACGCTCGACAATGGCCTGACCGTGATCGTCCATGAGGACCATAAGGCGCCGATCGTCGCGGTGAGCGTGTGGTACAATGTCGGGTCGAAGGACGAGCCGAAAGGCAAGACCGGGTTCGCGCATCTGTTCGAGCATCTCATGTTCAATGGCTCGGAGAACCTGCCCGGCGACTATTTTACCTATCTCCAGCAGGTCGCGTCGACCGACACCAACGGCACCACCAGCAATGATCGGACCAACTATTACGAGACCGTGCCGTCCGGCGCTCTCGAGCGGGTGCTGTTCATGGAAAGCGACCGCATGGGCCACTTGCTCGGCGCGGTCAGTCAAGGCGTGCTCGATAATCAGCGCAGCGTTGTTCAAAACGAGAAGCGGCAAAACGACAGCCGTCCCGGCGGGCTTGTCCAATATAGCCTGATGCAGGACATTTTCCCCGCCGGCCATCCCTATCATCATACCGTCATCGGCTCGATGACCGACCTCGACGTGGCCAGCCTGGCCGACGTCAAGCAATGGTTCCACGACAAATACGGCCCCAATAATGCGGTGCTGGTCATCGCCGGAGATGTCACTGCGGCTGAGGCCCGGCCGCTAGTCGAAAGGCATTTCGGAGCGATTGCGCGCGGCCCGGTCAACCGTCCGGCAATGGCCTCTGTGCCTCGTCTCTCCGCGCCCAAATTGGTCGGCTTGAAGGATGCTGTCGCGGCGACTGTAATCACCCGCAACTGGCCGGTTCCGGGTCTGCTCGGGGCCGACCTCGCCGCACTGGACATCGGCGGATCGGTGCTCGGCGGCCTCGCCAGCTCAAGGCTCGACAACGTGCTGGTCCGCGAAGAGAAGATCGCGGTCGGGGTCAGCGCCGGCTACACTGCGTTTCAGCGTGCCGGCATCTTCACTGTCCAGGCAGTCGTCAAGCCGGGCGTCGAGCCCGATCTCGTCACCAAGCGCGTCGATTCGGTGATGGCCGATCTGATCGCCAAGGGACCGACCGAGGATGAGGTTGAGCGCGCGGTGATGCGCGAGGTCGCCGGCCAGGTCCGCGGGCTCGAGCAGGTTGGCGGTTCCAGCGGCAAGGCGGCGTCGCTGGCCGAAGGGCAGGTTTTTGCCGCCGATAGCGACTTCTACAAAAAGACCCTTGCCGGCTATGCCGCAGTGACTCCAGCCAAGGTCCGATCGGCGATGCAGCAATGGCTGACCCGTCCGCCGCTGACAATCACCATCACGCCCGGCGAACGCGAAGCGTATGCCGAGGCCACGGCCGTGGCTGCGGCGGCGGCGCCGAAGATCGAAGCAGCAGCACAGCCAAAGCCAACCCGTGTGCTGCCACCGATCGGAGAATTTCAGCCCCTGCAATGGCCGGCGATCACTCATGCCCGGCTCTCCAATGGGGTTGAGGTCATCTATGCCCAGCGCACTGCTGCCCCACTGACTCAATTGTCACTCGCGTTTGACGCTGGAACCGCGTCCGACCCAGTCGCCAAGCGCGGCCTCGCGAGCATGGCGATGGGCCTACTCGAGGAAGGCGCAGCGGGCATGAGTTCGCAAGCGATTGCCGAAGCCGAGGAGCGGCTCGGAGCGAACATTGCGACCGGCAATGAGGCCGACCGCTCGGTCATTACATTGTCGGCGCTGTCGCCCAATCTGATGCCCTCGCTGGTCCTGCTCGCCGATATCGCCCAGCGTCCGACCTTCGCGCCGGCTGAACTCGACCGAGTGCGAGTCCAGGCGCTGACCGGCATCGACCAACTGCGCAAGAATCCGCAGAGTGTCGGGCAACGCGTGCTTCCGGCTGCAATCTGGGGCCCGACTCATCCTTATGGCGCGCCCGCGGGCGGCGACCCGGCGGCGATCAAAGCGCTCGGTCAGGCCGACCTTGTCGCTTGGCAGCAAGCGTGGCTGCGCCCCGACAACCTCAAGATTTTCATCGTCTCCAACCTGCCGCTGGCCGAGATCCAGCCGCAACTCGAGCAGCGCTTCGGCGGCTGGGCAGCGCCGGCCGCGGCCAGAGGTGCAAAGCAATATGCCACTCCGCCGGCCCGGCCGACCAGCCCGCGAATCCTGCTTGTCGATCGCCCTGGTTCGCCGCAGTCGACAATCCTCGCCGGCCAAGTGATGCCGATCAACCCGAAGAGCGACACCGCGCCATTTTACATCGCTAATCAAGCGCTTGGCGGCGATTTCCTGGCGCGGCTCAACATGGATCTGCGCGAAGCCAAGGGCTGGTCCTATGGAGTGAGCGGCGCGCAATCGATCCTCCCGCATGGAGCATCTTACGGCATCTCGGCCCCGGTCCAGGCCGACCGCACTGCCGATGCTATCGCCGCGCTCACCGTGGACTTAACCGATTATCTGACGACCAAGGGCATGACGGCGGCGGAGCTCCAGGGCAATGTCACTACCGCGATCAATGAATTGCCGGGACAGTTCGAAACGTCGGGTGCCTTGCTGACCGGGATGCTGCGCAACGACCTGATGGGTCGCCCGGACGATTATTATGTCCAGCTTGCGCCGCGCTATCGGGCGTTGACCCCCGCCAAGACCGACGCCGCGATCCGCGCCGCGATCGATCCCAAGGGCTTTGTCTGGGTGGTGGTCGGCGATGCGACCAAGCTGCGCCCGCAGCTCGAGAAACTGGGGATGCCGATCGAAGTCGTCGAAGCGCCCTAAACCGGGTACCGCTGCGGACGGGTTTCGGGCATCGTCAGCAGGACTGGAAGGACGAGCAGCGCGGTCAGCGCGATCATCACTCCGGGGACCATCGGCCAGCCGGTGCGCTGGAGCAGAAGCTGGGCGACCAATGGAGTCAGGCCGCCAAAGATTGCGGTTGCCCCAGTGGCTCCAAAGGCGAGGCCGCTGAGCCGACTCTCGCCGGCAAATTGCTCGGCGGTAGCGGCGGCGCCGACCGCGCTGACCCCGCCGGCAACGCAGGCGAGGACGATTGCGCCCGCCAGAGCTTGTCCCTGCGAGCCGCTGGCCATGAGCGAAAACATCGTCGCCGGAAGCACCGCGCTGGCCGCGCATAAGGCAATCAACACCGGCTTGCGGCCGAAGCGATCAGACAGGATTCCAGTGAATGGCGTGACCAGGATTACCGCCACCGCAGCGATCGTCGACAACCACAGCGAACCGCGCTCGCTCGCCCCGCCGGCGGAGGTCAGGAACGCCGGAACGTAGGTGATCCCGACGTAATACGTAATCGACCCAAGTGCCGAAATGGCGAACGAGCGAAAGATCCCGATGCGCTGGTGGGTGAGGCTGTGGCGGAGCGGGCTATCGGGGACGGTCCCGACCGCTTGCTGACGCTCGAACTCGGGCGATTCGTGCATCGTCGAACGTGCCAAAAATACGCTTGCCGCAAGTGCCGCGCCGACCAGAAAGGGAATCCGCCAGCCCCAGGATTCCAGCTGTGTGCTGCTCAGCAGGCTGACCGTCAGTGCAGCAACCCCGACCGCGAGCAGGGCGCCGACTTCGCTCGCAGCGGCGGCCAGGGAGGTGACGAGGCCGCGCCGCTCGGGGCGGGCGCCCTCGAGCAGATAGGCAACCACGCCGGTATATTCCCCGCCGACCGAGAAGCCCATGACGCAGCGCAGAAGCAGGATGAGCACACCGGCCAGCGGGCCGATCGTGGCGAATGTGGGGAGCAGTCCGGTAACGAGCATTGCGGCGCTCATCATCGCCATCGACAGCAGCATCATTCGCCGCCGTCCGTGGCGGTCGCCGATATGGCCGAACACCACCGCGCCCAGCGGCCGCATCAGATACGCAATCGCGAACCCGCCCAGCGTTGCCACGAGCGAACCCGCGCTTCCGCCATAAAACACCCGCGACAGGACGGTCGCGAAATAGAGGTAGAGGGTGAAGTCGTACCATTCGACGATGGTTGAAAAGGCCGCGACCGCGGTCGACCCAGCGGGCAAGATACGATTTTCGGGAACGGGCTCGGGAACAGGCTCTGGGTCGGCCATTCCGCTATTTGGCCAGCCGGGTGACATGGCCCATTTTGCGGCCTGCTCGCGCCTCGCCCTTACCATAGAGGTGGAGGTGGGCGCCGGGCTCTGCGATCAGCTCGGGCCAGCGATGGATGTCGTCGCCGATAAGGTTGTCCATGCTCGCACCGTCGGTAGTGAGGCCGGTGGCGCCGAGCGGGAGGCCGCAAATGGCGCGGACATGCTGTTCGAACTGCGAGGTCAGCGCGCCTTCGATGGTCCAATGCCCGCTATTGTGGACGCGGGGTGCGAATTCATTGACTAAAGCGCCGTCGGCGATTGCGAAAAACTCGACTGTCAGGACTCCGACGTGGTCGAGTTTGTCCACAATTCGCAGGGCGATTTCGACGCCCTCATCGGCGAGTACATCGACTGGGGCGCCCGCAGGCACGCTGCTTCGGCGAAGGATGCCGTCTTGGTGGCTGTTGCGCGGCACTGGGAAGGCTTTGGTTTCGCCGTCCATGCCGCGCGCGACGATTACCGAAAATTCGGCGGCGAAGTCGATCTTCGCTTCGGCCACCGCGGGTGCTTGTCCGATGGCCGCCCAGGCGCCCTCGGCCTCGCCTGCATGATCGACCCAAATCTGGCCCTTGCCGTCATAGCCGAAGCGGCGGGTCTTGAGCACGATCGGGCTGCCAAGCGCTTCGAGCGCGAGCGGGATATCGCCAGGCCCGTCGATCATCCGCCACGGCGCCGGTCGGGCGGCGCAGTCCTCGACGAATCGCTTTTCCAGCGCCCGGTCCTGGCTGATCTCGAGGCTCGCCATCCCCGGCCGAAGCTTGTCGCCGATGACGTGGAGCGGTTCGACGGCCAGATTCTCAAACTCATAAGTCACGACATCGCAGGCCTCGGCGAAGCGTTTCAACGCGGCCTGGTCATCGAATCGGGCGCGAGTGAACCGGGCCGCGACGTCGGCCGCAGCGGGCGCTTCGTGGGGATCGAAAATGTGGCAGCGATAGCCCAGCTGGGCAGCGGCGACGGCGATCATCCGGCCAAGCTGGCCGCCGCCGATGATGCCGATGGTGGAGCGGGGCGCTACGATCATTCGGGCGTATCGGCGACCGATCCGGTCTGCCGTTCGCGCCATTGGTCGAGGCGCCCGGCGAGCGCGTCGTCGCCGACGGCAAGCATCGCCGCGGCGAACAAAGCGGCGTTGATCGCCCCCGGCTTGCCGATGGCCAAGGTCCCGACTGGAACACCGGCCGGCATCTGGACGATCGACAACAGGCTATCCATGCCCTTCAAGGCCTTGCTTTCGACGGGCACTCCAAGCACCGGGAGCGCGGTGATCGAAGCGGTCATCCCGGGCAAATGGGCGGCTCCCCCGGCACCGGCGATAATGAGCTTGAGGCCGCGCTGTTTCGCCGATCCGGCATAATCGTAAAGCCGCTTCGGCGTGCGATGGGCCGAAACGACCCGAGTTTCATGCTCGATCCCGAGTTCGGCCAGCATCTCGGCGGCGTGGCGCATGGTCTCCCAATCGGACTTGCTGCCCATGATGATCCCGACCAGCGGCGCGCCCATTTTTGTCCCGTCTCGAAACAGTTTGAGGAACGAGGTCGTTTAGGCATCAGAACTGTGGCAGGCAATCGCCTCGCTGCGATGCGAAGATTTCCACCGACTGGAGAGCTCGTTATGAATGCGTTGAGAAACTCGGGAATTCATTGGCTGTGAATCGAGACGCCACAGAATCAGCAAACACGCGCGAACTCGTCGCCAAGATCGACGATTTGAAGGCGCAGGTGGCCTCGCTCGAGCAGAAGGTCACGATTCTCGATGCTCTCGCCCATCAGGACACATTGGTTGCAATGCCCAATCGCCGCGGTTTTCTGCGCGCGCTCGAGCGGCTAATCGCGCACGGCGCGCGCTATGGCGAAGAAGCGGCGATGCTGTTCGTCGACCTCGATGGACTGAAGTCGATCAACGACAGTTTCGGCCACCGCGCTGGCGACGAGGCGCTGATCCGAGTGTCTTCGCTTCTTGCCGAGGGCATCAGGCGGAGCGACCTTGTCGCCCGAATCGGCGGCGATGAATTCGGCATCCTGCTTGAAAACGCCAACGAGGAGCGGGCTCGGGAAACCGCGGTCCGACTGAGCGACACGATCTGCAATTGCGAATTTCGCCACGAGCGCGATGAGCTACCCCTCAGTGTCTCCGTCGGGGTGGCGATGATCGGCAAGGACGACAGCGTCGAGACGATCATGGCCCGTGCCGACGCGGAAATGTATCGCGGCAAGGCTGCGGACGCCGGTTAAACGCCGCGATCAACCTTCGCTGAGATAAAACCGGCGCTCGGTCTTGAGATCGTCGTCCAGCGTATAAACGATCGGCTGGCCGGTGGGAATTTCCAGTTCGACGATGGCGGCATCGCTGATTCCCGAGAGATGTTTTTCGAGCGCTCGTAGCGAATTGCCGTGCGCCGCCACCAGCACCTGCTTCCCGGCCCTTAGCGCAGGGACGATCTCCGCGTCGAAATAAGGCAGGACCCGATCGATGGTGTTCTTGAGGCTCTCGCTGGCGGGGACTTGCACGTTTTCGTACCGACGATCGTCGGCGACGTTATAGGGGCTGTCCGCGGGCAGGGGCGGCGGCGGAATGTCGTACGACCGCCGCCATATTTTCACCTGGGCCTCGCCCACCTGCTCAATCATCTCGCGTTTGTTGAGGCCGGTAAGGCCGCCATAATGCCGTTCATTCAAGCGCCAGTCCTTGGTCACCGGGAGCCACAGTCGGTCCATTGCGTGAAGCACCAGGTCGAGGGTCCGAACCGCGCGGGTGAGGACACTGGTGAAACAGCAGTCGAAGTCGACTCCCCTGGCCTTGAGCAACGCGCCAGCGGCGCGCGCTTCGTCGACTCCCTTGTCGGTCAAATCGACATCCCACCAGCCGGTGAAGCGGTTTTCGGCATTCCACTGCGACTGGCCGTGGCGGAGCAGGACGAGGGTCGGCATCAGCCCTTGGCCTTGAGCTCGGGCAGGATTGCGCGCAGCGCATCGAGGCAGGAGTGCGCCAGATACTTCGAGCGCTGCGGCGACCAGCCATAGACTTGGTCGGGCAAGTCGAAATTGTCCTTGAACGGCATTTCCAGGGTCATCGATACGCAGCCGAAGCGCTCGGCCAACTGGGTCGTCGACATGGACATATTGGCCTCGCCCGGAGCGGCCGCGGCATACCCTTTCTCGCGCTGAAAATCGGGCGACAGCCGCTCCAGTGTCTCGCCGAATAACGCGAACAGCCTGGTTTGGCGCTCGGTAATCGAGGGAATGCCCTCGAAGCCGGCGAGGAAATTGGCGGGAATCGCTTCGTCGCCGTGGACATCCATCGCGAAATCCACTCCGCTCTCATCCATTGCTCCCCGAACGCCCAGCACCTCGGGACTCTTCTCGGCGCTCGGTTCGTGCCATTCGCGGTTGAGGTTGACGCCCACGGCATTGGTCCGAAGATGTCCCCGGCGCGACCCGTCGGGGTTCATGTTGGGGACGATCCGGAAGGTGCACTCGCGGCGCAGGACCCGAGTTGCAGGATCCTCTTCGTCAGTCAGTTTCTCGAGCGCCCCTTCCATCCACCATTCGGCCATCGACTCGCCCGGGTGCTGGCGGGCGTAGAGCCAGATATTGAGCGGCCCTTCGCCAAGCGTCAGGCAGTCGATATCCTGGCCGTCGTGGCTTTTACCCAAGGAGCGGTAAGCGACTCCTGGCAGTGACGCGACCGAGGTCACCAGATCATGGTGCCGCTCCATCGAATAGGGCGCGAAATAGGCGATCCACACCGGGTCCTGGGCGGTGGTGAATGTCAACGTCAGGACGCCGTCGGCGTAGCGGGTTTCCTCGATCCGCACCCATTCTTCGCGGTCGAGCGACAGGCACGCCTTATAATCCAGCCAGCCGTCGGGATAAGCGGCCTTGGCGCAATTGGTGATCCGGAGCGTGACTTCCTTGCCGGCTGCGCCCGACACGCGGAAATAAAACCATTGGTAGAAGTCCGACAAATGGTCGGTGACGATTTCCAGGTCGCCGGTCATGCCTTTTTGGGAGACAACACGGATATTGCCCGCATCGAACGCACTCGAAATGTTGAGGGTCATTCAGTGTTCCGCCGATCAGAATTGGAAGGGAAGCGGAGTGTTAGACATGCGGCCCAAAAGTGGAAAGCCCCCGTGTCGGCGATCGACTGGCCGCGCAGCATTTGACCTCCCTTCGGGCGACGATTACGCTTTTTCAACTCAGCCGCCTCTGACGCCGCTGCCCGAGGAGAGCGTATCATTCGGCCGTTGCAGTACCTTGCCATTGTCGCCGCGGTCGTCGGCATTGCCGCCGCCGCCCCGGTCCGCGCGCAGGACGAACAGACCCTTCCGACCGAGCCTTATTCGGTCGATGATTCCTACCTTAGCGGATTGAAATGGCGCAACGTCGGTCCCGACCGCGGCGGGCGCTCGATCGCCGTCTCGGGTAGCGCCTCAAGGCCCAATGAATATTATTTCGGAGCGACCGGCGGCGGCTTGTGGAAGACGATTGACGGCGGGACCAGTTGGAAGGTGATGACCGATGGCAAGGTCGACAATGGAGTCGTCGGCGGTGTCGCGGTGTGCGAGGCCAATCCCGACATCCTCTATTTCACCACCGGCGAAACCGAGCTTCGAGGCAATGTCCAACCGGGCCACGGCGTGTTCAAATCGCTCGACTCGGGCAAGACCTGGACCAGCGCCGGTCTTAAGAAGGTGCGCAACTTTTCGCGCGTTCGGATCGATCCCAAGGACTGCAACACCCTTTTTGTCGCCGGCTTCGGCCATTATGGCGCGCCGCGCGAAGATCGCGGTGTCTACAAGAGCAGCGATGGTGGCGCCAATTGGCGCAAGGTTCTCTACCGCGACGAGCGGTCGGGCGCGGTCGATATCTCAATCGACCCCAAGGATCCAAAGACGATTTACGCCTCCTTGTGGGAGGCGTGGCGCAGGCCTTGGGGGATGAGCTCGGGCGGCCCTGGAAGCGGCCTGTTCAAGAGCGTCGACGGGGGCGAGCATTGGTCCGAATTGACCCGCAATCCCGGCATGCCCGCCGGGCCAATCGGCAAGATCGGAGTCACCGTCTCACCGGTGGATTCGGCCCGCGTTTATGCACTCGTCGAAGCTAAGGACGGCGGAATGTTCGTCACCGACGACGGCGGCGCAACGTGGCGCCGAACCAGCGATAGCCGCGACATTCGCCAGCGCGCCTTTTATTACACTCGACTCCAGGCCGACCCCAAGGTCAAGGACCGGGTCTATGTCCTCAACGTCAACTTCCTGCGCTCCGACGATGGCGGCAAGACCTTTCCGACCAAGATCAAGGTTCCCCACGGCGACAATCACGATTTGTGGATCGCGCCGAACGACAATCAGCGGATGATCGAAGCCAATGACGGCGGCGGCACGATCAGCGTCAACGGCGGGAAGAGCTGGACGAAGGAGAGTTACCCAACAGCGCAGATCTATCGGCTGACGATCAGCAACCATTATCCCTACTTCGTGTGCGGAGCGCAGCAGGACAACAGCAGCATTTGCGTTCCGAGCAAGGACTGGAAGCACGTCAACGTGCTTGGCGGCCAATATGGTTTCGCCGTTGCCGGCGGCGAGAGCGGCTATATCGCCAACGACCCGCAAGACCCCAACGTCTTTTACGCCGGAAGCTATGGCGGAGCGCTCGACCGGTTCGATTATTCGACGGGCCAGACGCGTTCGGTCAACGTGCTTCCCGACAATCCTATGGGCTATTCGGCGAGCGATATCGGCGAGCGCTTCCAGTGGACCTATCCGATCGTCTTCGATCCACAGGACAAGAACCGGCTCTACGCTAGCTCGCAACATGTCTGGCAGACACTCGATCAGGGCCAGTCGTGGCAGCGGATCAGCCCCGACCTTACCCGTCACGACCCCGCCACGCTCGGTCCTTCAGGCGGCGGAATCACGCTCGACCAGACCGGGGTCGAAACCTATTCGACGGTGTTCGCGCTGGCGCCCTCTCGGCTCGAGCCCAATGTCATCTGGGCGGGCTCGGACGATGGGTTGGTGCACGTCACGCGCGACGACGGTCGAAGCTGGCAGAACGTCACGCCTGCCGGATTGCCGC
>JBDSRE010000010.1:0-11643 GCA_039929465.1 Sphingomicrobium sp.
TGTTCGGCGCGAGCTTCTTGACCGCGAGATCGTAAATCAACGGCGCGTCGTCGATCAGCGCCGCCGACGACGGAGTTCCGGTCGACGGGCGATAACCGCGGTAATGGAAGGCGACGATGTCGGCGTCGGGATAGAGTTGGTGGAGATATTCCGCGACATCCTGCCCGTTCCAGCCATTGCCGCCGAAGCCAAGGACCAGTTCGCGCTTGCTATTGGTATCGCCTTGACCGGCGCCGGGCGGAAAGTGGACGCCCTTGAGCACTGCACCATCGGGAGTCTTGAGGGTCCAGACTTCACCGTCGGCAGGCAACGGCCCGGCCGGAGCGACCGCATGAACCGGAAACACGAAATGGGTCTGGACGTCGATCATCGGTGGTGGAGCCGGACCAGCATGACCAAGCTGACCGTCAAGCGCCGGCCAATGCGGCCTCGATGACCACCGACACCCGTTCCATTGTATAGGGCTTTTCGATCACCATCACCTGGTTGAACTTCGCCGGCGGCGGATCGACATGCCCGCCGGTGGCAAGGATGAACGGGATCTTCTCCGCGCTCAAGCGCTCGGCCAGCGGCCACACCGTCTCGCCGTTCAAATGAACATCGAGAATGGCGAGGTCGAAGCCGCCCTGTTCAACCTGCTCGAGGGCTTCGCCAAGCGTATCGCAAGTGGCCACCACTCGGTAACCCATGCTGTCAATGAAATCCTCGAGCATCATCGCGATCAGCGGCTCGTCCTCGACGATCAGGATGGATGTGCGCTCGGCCATTGCCGCGCTGCGCATAAGCGAGCGATATCAAAGAGCAATGATTATTTCGGCCCGATTGCTTTGCGCGCAGCTTCGGCGAGGTCCGTGACAGAAAACGGCTTGGGCAGGAAATTAATGTTCTCGATATCGATCGAGTTGCGCAATTGTTCCTCGGCATAGCCCGACATGAAGAGGATTTTGAGATCGGGCCGGCTCTTGCGCGCTTCCGCGACCATTGTCGGGCCGTCCATACCCGGCATGACGACGTCGCTAATCAGGAGCACGAAGTCGTCGCCGCGACCGAGGATTTCGAGCGCATCCTCGCCATTGTCGGCGGTGATCACAGTGTAACCGTGGCGGCTTAAAGCGCGCTCGGCGACGCTGCGCACAGTCGGCTCGTCCTCAACCAACAGGACATTGCCACTGCCCCAAAGCTCGTCCTTTTTCGCCGGTGGGGAGACTCGGGCCTTGGAACCGCCCGCTTCCTCGCGGAACACCGGCAGGTAGATTACGAACCGAGTTCCCTCCCCAACCTTGGAATCGGCGAAGATGAAACCGCCCGACTGCTTGACGATGCCGTAGACGGTTGAAAGGCCAAGCCCGGTGCCCTTGCCCACTTCCTTGGTGGTGAAGAAAGGCTCGAAAATCTTGCCCAGAACATTGGCAGCAATTCCGCTGCCGGTGTCGGCCACCGATAGCGCGCTATAATCGTCGACCGGAAGGATGTCCGATCCAAGCTCGGCGACCTGATCGGCTCGAACCGAATAACTTTGAATCGTGAGTACGCCCCTGCCCTTCGAGGCAATGGCATCGCGGGCGTTGACCGCGAGGTTGACGATGACCTGTTCGAGCTGGCCCGGATCAGCGCGCACCGGACCCAGCGCTCGGCCATGCTTGACCACCAATTGCACGGTCTCGCCGAGCAGGCGCTTGAGCAAATGCGACACTTCCGACACCACATCGGGAAGCTGGAGCACTTGCGGGCGGAGCGTCTGTTGGCGTGAAAACGCAAGTAATTGCCGGGTCAGTCCGGCAGCTCGGTTGGAATTCGATTTGACCTGCTGGATGTCGTCATAATCGCTGTCGCCCGGCGTGTGGCGCATCAGCATCAGGTCGCAATGACCGATGATCGCGGTCAGGATGTTGTTGAAATCATGAGCGACCCCGCCGGCAAGCTGACCGACGAGTTGCATCTTGGTCGCCTGCGCCACCTGCCGCTTGAGCTTGGCTTCCTCGCTATTATCTTTGAGCAGCAGCAGGACGACCGCTTCGCCAAGTCCGCGCAGCCCGGCGACGGTTAGTGCCACCGGGTCGCCCGGCAAATGCGCGAGCCGGACCGCGATGTCGCCCGACATGGCCGGTCCCCGCGCGTTACGGCGGACCGCGTCGGCCACCGCGGCCTTATCCTCCTTGGCCACCAGATCGCCGGGATACACCGGGGTTGCGCTGCCGGCGATCCCGGCCGCCTGGCGAAAGGCCTGATTGAGCGCAAGGAATCGGCCATCGCGATCGACTAGTGCAAGGCCAACGGGCAGGACGTCGAGCAGCGCCTGGACGTTCGCGGCCTGATTGAGCGAGGGGCCGTCGCCATTGTCAAGGAAGAGGAAGGTTCCAGCACCGCTTTCGGCTTCGGGATCGAGCGGCAGATAAATGCCGCGCAGTACCGGCGCTTCCTCGCCTTCGCAGCGAAGCTGAAGGCACTGGTTCTCGCGGCTTCGGACAAGATCGCGGAACGTCACCTTTCCATAATGCTGCCCGGACCCGAGTGCGCGCCCGCCGAACAACGCGTTGCCCCCTTGAACCACGCCCTTGGAATCGATCACAGCAACCATGGTTCCGGCGGCTGCGAGACGTTCGCCCATGACGCCTTGCGTGCGCCTGACTGCGAGCATCAGCGGATCGCGCTTCGCCGAATCGGGGAAACGCCACAGCAAATGGTTGCCGCTGGCACCGACGCGCTCGATCTCGACAGGGAGCGCTCCGGCCTCGGTCTCAATCCCTGCTGCGCACCCGGCCCCGTCGCGCCACGCCAGCGTCCGAGCCGCTTCCAATCCGAGGAGCGAATCCTCGTCGTTGGCGAGGCCGAGTGGCGGGCGGGCGTTCCCGAACCGCTCACGATAGGCGGCATTGGCGATTAGCAGTCGTCCATCGCTGTCGGTCAGAGCGGCGGGTTCGGATGCCAGACTCATGGCCGCGCCGACAAGTGAGAAATCGGGTCCCGCGAGCAGTCCCGGCCCGACCGGACTGGCAGCCCTCGAACGCCGGTCGGCGAGCAGTCCCGCGACTGCTCCACCGAGGACTGCAAGCCCAGCCAGCAGCGGCTGCCCCGAAACCAGCAGCAGAATCGCCATGCTCAGCCCGGCCGCGGCCGCAAGCGACGATACCAGCCAACGTCCAAGACCATCGCCGCTGACGATGTCGATCGGTGGAAGCTCCTGATGCAGCATTCAGCCGTTGCCGTTCCTTACCAGATTCGAACCCTTTGCTCGGGCGGCAAATACAGCGTCTGCCCGGTCTTGACGTCGAACGCCGGATACCACGGGTCCATGTTGCGCACGATATCGGTGCGCTGGGCCGATGGCGAGTGCGGATCAGTCAACAGCCGCTGGCGGAGATTGGCATCCCGGTAATTTCGCCGCCACACCTGCGCCCAGCCAAGGTAGAAGCGCTGATCCCCGGTCATTCCGTCAATGACCGGTGCAGGCTTTCCGCCGAGCGATGCGATATAGGCATCGTGAGCGATGGTGAGACCGGCGAGATCGGCGACATTCTCGCCCATTGTCAGTTTGCCGTTAACATGCAGAGCGGGAAGCGGCTCATAGGCATTATACTGCTGCTCGAGCTTGTCGAGCCGCGACTGGAAGGCTTTGGTGTCGCCCGGAGTCCACCAGTCGACCAGCCGACCGGTGAGGTCGTACTTGGCCCCCTGGTCGTCGAAGTGGTGGCTCAATTCGTGGCCGATGACGGCACCGATGCCGCCGTAGTTGATCGCCGCGTCGGCATTGGGATCGAAGAACGGCGGCTGCAGGATTGCGGCGGGAAAGACGATCTCGACCATTGTCGGATTGGCGTAAGCGTTGATCGTCATCGGGGTCATGCCCCATTCCCAACGACGGATCGGGCCGCCGAGCTTGCCGATTTCATATTCATGCTCGAAGATGCTCGAACGCATGGCATTGCCAAGCGGGTCGGTGCGATCGAGGGTGAGCGCGCTCATGTCGCGCCATTGCGAGGGATAGCCAATCTTGGGCGTGAACGCGGCGAGCTTGGCGTGGGCCTTGGTCTTGGTCGGGGCGCTCATCCAGTCAAGGTTGTCGATCCGCCGGTCCATTGCGGCGATGACATTCTGAACCAGCGCGTCGGCGGCCTTCTTGGTTTCGGGCGGGAAATATTTAGCAACGTATAACTGGCTGAGGTCGTCGCCCAGCGTGTTGCTGGTAAACGTCACACCGCGCTTCCACCGTGGCTCCTGCTCCGGAGTTCCGTTGAGTACAGTGCCGTTGAAAGCAAAGGCTTCCTTGTCGAACTTTTGCGGCAGGAACGACGCATAGGAATCGATCGACCGGACGAGTATCTGGTCCTTGAGAACGCCGAGTGGCACCGTTCCGAGCAGTCTAGCGATGCCGCGAACCGCACTTGGCTGAGCGACGATGACGCTGTCGACCTTGGCCCCTAGCGCCGTGAATAATAGATTGAAATCGACTCCCGGAGCGTTGCGGCGCAACTGAGCAAGAGTCATCTTGTTGTAGGTCTTGTCGGAATCGCGGCTGTCGGCCTTGGTCCAGTGAACCTTGGCGATTGCGGTTTCAAATGAGAGAATCGCCTTTGCCCGGGCGGCCGGATTGGTCTCGCCTGCAAGCGTCAGGACGTTGGTGAGATGCTCAAGGTATTTGCCCTTGATTTCAACCTGTTTGGAATCGGCCGACAGATAATAGTCCCGGTCGGGCATGCCGAGCCCCGATTGGACCGCGAACAGCGCGTAATGGTCTGGCGATTTGTCATCCTGGCCAACGTAAAAACCGAACGGCCCGTCGATCCCGAGCCGGCTGGCATTGGCATAAAGCCGGGCCAAGTCGATCCGAGAATTGAGCGAACGCACCTGATTGAGCCATGGCTCCAACGGCGTCAGGCCCTTGGCCTCGATCGCGCCGGTATCCATGAAACTGCCATAGGCTTGACCGATTCGGCTGGCCGGATCCTTGGCCTCAGCATCAATAATCGCTCGGGTTCGCTCGCGAGACACGTCGTCGAGGACGTTGAATGACCCATAATTGGACTTATCCGCCGGGATCGGGGTGTTCTTGGCCCAGGAACCATTGGCGTAATCGTAAAAGTCGTTGCCCGGCGCAATCGCGCTGTCGACCCCGGCCGAGTCAAAGCCATAATTGCCATATTGTGGCTTCGGCGCGCTTGGCGCGCTTGGCTCAGCGGCGGCGGCTGGCATTGCCGGGGCGGGCGCTTCGGCGATCATCGGCGGCGGAGTCGTCGCGCAGGCAGTGAGTGCACTGGTCGCCAAAGCGGCGGCAAGAAAGCGAATCATTTCAAATTCCTAGGATAAGGTCGGCAAACATGAGCAACTGACGGAGCAGGTGGAAAGTTTCCACCGGCGATCGACGACCGCCCGCGTGGTAACTGCGAACGTCAATCGTCTGCCCGCTGCTCGCGACCAAGTCGGCGAAGCCGACGCTCGCGCCATTTGCTTCCCCGCCACCAGCGCCACGAAACCGCCGATCCGCAATAGCCAAGGAACGCAGCACTGACCGCGAGGGTCAGCACGCCGACCGCGATCGGAGCCGAAGCTTCGTGAATCCAGAACAGCAGCCGGCCAAGCTCACCCGACGCCCGCTCCGCAGCCGCGGGATCGACCAACTGCTTGTCGTGGCGAAGCTCCCACATGCCGATTCGGTAGGCAGCATAATACAGCGGCGGGATTGTCAGCGGATTGATGAGCAAGGTGACTGCCGCGGAAATTGCGATATTGGCTCGGGTCGGCACCGCAAGCAGCGCCGCGATCACAGTATGCATCACCGGAATGATGATCCCGACGAACAAGCCCAGCGCGACCCCGCGCGGCACCGATCGGCGAGTCATCCGCCACAGCCGCGGATCGCCGAGGTAGGAAGCAAAGGGCTTGAGGAAACGGTTGCGCTGAATTGATTCGCGCGTCGGCCAATGCGCGCGAAGCCGGGTTCGCCAGGTGCGGCGCTCAGCCATTGTGGCGCAACAGACGTTGCTGCTCCCGCTTCCAGTCGCGTTCCTTGATCGTCTCGCGCTTGTCATGCTCCTTCTTGCCGCGGGCGAGCGCGAGCTCGACCTTGGCCTTGCCGCGCGGGTTGAAATAGATCGACAAAGGCACGAGCGTCAGCCCCTGCCGGGTGATCGCGCCCTGAAGCTTGGCGATCTCGCGCGCCTTGAGTAGCAATTTTCGCGCTCGCCGCGGCTCATGGTTGAGGCGATTGCCGTGGCTATATTCGGGGATGTGGCTGTTGATCAGGAACACTTCTTCGCCGGTCACCGTGGCATAGCTTTCGGCGATCGAGCCTTCGCCTTGGCGAAGCGCCTTGACCTCGGTTCCGGCGAGCTGGATTCCGGCCTCGAACCGGTCCTCCACGAAATAGTCGAACCGCGCACGCCGGTTTTCGGCGACGACCTTGGTCTTTTCGAACTGCGCTGGAGGCGGCTTGGCCATCGACTGTCTAGATCAACCCGGCATGAGCAAGCGCCGCATCGACCGCTGCCTTTGACGCAGCCGATGGCGCCGTCATCGGCAGGCGCAATTCGGTGGAAAAATCGGGACGCACCCGGCTCAATGCATATTTGACCGGACCCGGAGAGGCGTCGGTGAACAGCGCCGAATGGAGCGGATAGAGCTGGTCCTGGAGTTCGAGTGCTTGCTCCCAGTGTCCTTCCCGCATCGCCTGCTGGAACTCTGCACAGAGCCGGGGCGCGACATTGGCAGTGACCGAGATGCAGCCCGCGCCGCCCATGGCGTTGAACCCCAACGCCATGTCATCATTGCCGCTGAGCTGGACGAACTCCGCCCCGCACGAATCGCGCTGGGCCGAAACCCGGGCGAGGTTTCCAGTGGCGTCCTTGACCGCGACGACACTGGCCAGCTTCGCGAGCTTCCCCATGGTCTCGACGGCGATGTCGGTAATGGTTCGCGACGGGACATTGTAGAGCACGATCGGGATGCCTTCCCCGGCCACCGCCTTCAGGTGGGCGTAAATGCCATCTTGGTTGGGGCGGTTGTAATACGGTGGTACATGGAGCGCGGCGTCGGCCCCGGCCGCCTTGGCATTGCGAGTCAGTTCGATCGCATGGGCGGTGTCGTTTGCCCCGCAGCCGGCGATGACGGGAACCTTGCCGCCAGCGACCTTGACCGCGATTTCGATCAGCCGACGATGCTCGGCGGTGGTCAGTGTCGCGGCCTCGCCGGTTGTTCCGCACGGCACCAGGCCGTTGCTTCCTTCGGCGATCTGCCAGGCGACCAACGCTCCGAATAGCGCTTCATCGACTCGTCCCGCCGCAAAAGGCGTCACCAGCGCGGGAATTGAGCCGAAAAACATGATTGAACCGTCCCTTGTTCGAAGCGCGGCACCGATTGGGGCGAATTCGGCGGCTTCGTTCACGGCCTGATAAGGAGGGGGAAGCCAATATGTCCAGCATGTGGCGAATTGCGTATCTTGTACCCGTCGCACTGGCCGGGACGGCGGCGGTGGCGATGCAATATCAGCAGGCGAGGCCAGCACCTGCTCAAGGCTATGCCGCACCCGCCTTCACCAATGACGTCGGCTTTGCGCTCAACGACTGGCGGCGCCTGCGGACAACCAATGGCTATGCGTTCGCCGATTACGCACGATTCCTTATCGCCAATCCCGGCTGGCCAGACGAAACCAAAATTCGGCGCTGGGCAGAAGCGCAGATGCGCACCGGCGAATATCCCGCCACGGTCATGGCCTTTTTCGCCGCCGACAAGCCGAATAGCGGCAGTGGTTGGGCACGGCTCGCCGAGGCCTATTCGGCGAGCGGACGAGCCACCGAAGCGCTCGCGGCTGCGCGCAAGGCGTGGGGCTCGAACGACCTCAAGCCCGACGACGAGCAAAGCCTGTGGGCGCGCTACGGCGGCAGCTTTACCACCGCCGACCACGACCAGCGCGCCGATTCCTTGCTGCTCGACAAGCGCGCCAGTGACGCCGCACGCTTCATCGCTCTGACCAGCCCGCAGCGCCGAGCGGCATTTGCAGCGCGGGTGGCGATGCAGAGTGGCGCGCCCGACGCCGAAGCGCAATATGGCGCGGTTATCGGAGCGGTTACCAGCGATGCCGGGCTGATGATGGACCGGGCGCGTTACCTCCGCGCCGGAAATTATGCCGAAAGCGCACGCGCATTGTTCGCCCGCCCGCACCAATTCACCTACCGCCCCGCCGACGTCGACCGTTTCTATGAAATGACACTCCTTTTGGCGGAGGAGGCGCAAGCGGAACGGCAGTTCCAGACCGCTTATAACATCGCCCGCCAGGTCGACGACGCGCTTGCCCCCGGAGCAATCATCAGCGCTCAACCCTATGGAGTGCGGGATAAATATACGAGCATCACCTGGCTCGGCGGGCGAGTCGCATTCGACCGGCTCGACAACCGGGCCGGCGCCGCCGCTTTGTTCGCTCGCTATGGCATCGGCGGCCAGTCATTGCAGGTGCTTACAAAGGGCGAATATTGGGCTGGGCGAGCATCGAGCGGCTTCGGTGCAAGTGCCCATTTCGCGCGCGCTGCGGCGTATCCCGAATTATTTTACGGCCAGCTCTCGCTCGAGCGTCTTGGGCGCTCGGTTCCGGTTCCGGCGATGTCCGCGGCGCAGTATGCGGGTCCGACCCAGCGCGCCGCCTTCAACGGGCGCCGGCTGGTCCAAGCACTGCGGATCCTTGGGCAGCAGCAGCGGTCGGCCGAGCAAGCGCTATTCATCCAGTCCTTGGCCAAATCGCTCAACAACGATCCTGACCGGGCCCTCGCGGTCGAGCTTGGCCAGCAGCTCGGTCGGCAGGATCTGCCGGTGTGGGTTGCCAGGATGGCGCGCAACAGCGGATCGATGTTCTACGTCCGCCAGGGTTATCCCTCGCTTGCCTCGAACGGCAGCGCGAGCTGGGCCCTGGTCCACGGCATCACCCGCCAGGAAAGCTCGTTCGACCCATATGCGATGAGCCCTGCCGGAGCGCTCGGGATGATGCAGTTGATGCGCGGTACGGCGCGGGAGCAGGCCGACAAATCGGGGGTCGGCTATGATCCCAATCGCCTGCTCAGCGATCCCAGTTACAATGTCCTGCTCGGCTCGGCCTATTTTCAGCGAATGCTCAATACTTGGAACGGCAGCGTCCCGCTCGCGGTCGCGAGCTACAATGCCGGGTCGGGCAATGTCCGCAAGTGGATCCGCGCTTATGGCGACCCGCGCGGCAACGTCGACATGATCCGCTGGATCGAGGCGATCCCGTTCACCGAAACCCGGGGCTACGTTCAACGGGTGATCGAAAATAGCGTGGTCTATGATTCGATCAGCCGGCCGCAGGGTCAGAGCGCAATCCACGTCTCGCGCTATCTCGGGAAATCGAGCCCGGGCTAACGCTGGATCAGCTGTCGGCGACGACCTTGATCGACAGCTCCTTGAGCTGCCTCGCACTGACCGGCGCGGGCGCGTTCATCATCAGGTCTTCCGCTTTCTGGTTCATTGGGAAGGTGATGACCTCGCGGATATTGGGCTCGTCGGCCAGAAGCATGACGATCCGGTCGATCCCCGGCGCCGACCCGCCGTGCGGCGGAGCGCCAAATTTGAAGGCGTTGATCATGCCCGAGAAATTATAGTCCACTTCCTCACGCGTGTAGCCGGCGATTTCGAACGCCTTGTACATGATGTCGGGCCGGTGGTTGCGGATCGCGCCGCTGCTTAATTCGGTGCCGTTGCAAACGATGTCATATTGCCAAGCGAGGATGTCGAGCGGGTCCATCGTCTCGAGTGCCTCCATCTCACCTTGCGGCATCGAGAAGGGATTGTGGCTGAAGTCGATTTTCTTGGCGTCCTCATCATAGTCGAACATCGGGAAATCGACGATCCAGCAGAAGCGGAACGTGCCTTGTTCGATGATATCGAGTTGCTCGGCGACTCGGGTCCGGGCGAGGCCGGCGAGACGCGCTGCATCGGCGGGCTTACCCGCGGCGAAGAAGATTCCGTCATCGGACGCGAGACCCATTTGATCAGCGATCCGGTCCATCCCCTCAGCGCCGTGGTTCTTGGCAATCGGCCCACCCCATTCACCGCCTTTGCGGGTAGCGTAACCGAGCCCGGCAAAGCCTTCGCCGCGCGCCCAGTCGTTCATTTCGTCGAAGAATTTGCGACTTTTCTCGGCGGTGTTCGGCGCAGCGACCGCGCGGACGACCATGTTCTTTTCGACCAGTCCCGCGAACAGGCCGAAGCCCGAGCCTTTGAAATGGTCGCCGACGTCGTGGACCAGCAACGGGTTGCGCAAATCGGGCTTGTCGCTGCCATATTTGAGCAGTGCTTGCTTATACGGGATACGCGGATAGTCACCGGCGGCGGTCACGCTGCGTCCGTCGGCGAATTCTTCAAACACCCCCGACAGCACCGGTTCGATGGCGTTGAAGACATCGTCCTGCGTAACGAAGCTCATTTCAAAATCGAGCTGGTAGAATTCGCCGGGTGAGCGGTCGGCGCGGGCGTCCTCGTCGCGGAAACAGGGCGCGATCTGGAAATATTTGTCGAAGCCGGCGACCATCAGCAATTGCTTGAACATCTGCGGCGCCTGCGGGAGCGCATAGAATTTGCCCGGATGAACCCTGCTCGGAACCAGATAATCGCGCGCGCCCTCGGGGCTCGAAGCGGTCAGGATCGGGGTCTGGAATTCGGTGAAGCCCTGGTCGTTCATACGCCTGCGGATCGATGAAATCACCGATGAGCGAAGCATGATATTAGCGTGAACAGCCTCACGGCGCAGGTCGAGGTAACGATATTTGAGGCGGATATCCTCGGGATATTCGGCTTCGCCCGCGACCGGCATCGGTAGCTCTTCCGCCGACGATTGGACCGTGACGCTATCGACCACCACCTCGATTTCGCCGGTTGCGAGCTTCGCGTTGACTGCTCCACCTTCACGATCGACGACGTTTCCGATCACGGTGACCACCGATTCCACCCGCAGCCCATCGAGGGTCTCAAGCGCTTCGCTACCAGCACGCGCAACCAGCTGGGTCAGGCCATAATGGTCGCGCAGATCGATGAACAGCACCCCGCCATGGTCGCGCTTGCGGTGGATCCAGCCCGACAACTTGACGTTCGACCCGACATCGCTCCGTCGGAGGTCGGCGCAGCTATGGGTTCGGTAGGCGTGCATCGACGGCTCTCGGGCTAAAATGATTGTTGCGGCGCGGAAAAAAGCAGGCGCCGCGCTTCCCCGCGTATAAGCTTTTTGTCAAGCCGCGGAGGGAAGGCTATGGCCCGCTTCGAATATGCGAATCCTTCCATTGATTGCCACCACCGCCGAGCTCGAAGCCTTCGTTGGCCGACTCACCGATCATCCATTCATCGCCGTGGACACCGAGTTCATGCGCGAGAATACCTATTGGCCCGATCTGTGCCTGATCCAGGTTGCAAGCGTCGATGAGGCCGCAGCGATCGACCCCAAGGCCGATCTCGACATGCAGTGCCTGCTCGACCTGTTCGTCGATAATCGCGAGGTTCTGAAGGTCTTCCACGCCGGCGGCCAAGACCTCGAGATCATCCACAATCTGACCGGCAAAGTCCCCTACCCTTTGTTCGACACCCAGATCGCGGCGATGGCGCTCGGCCACGGCGAACAGATCGGCTATTCGAACCTCATCGAAAGCCTGCTCG
>JBDSRE010000011.1:0-2960 GCA_039929465.1 Sphingomicrobium sp.
CCGCAGCAGCCAAGGAGCGGCGCCAGGAACGGCGCGGCGAACGGCGGTCGCGCGGCAAGGCGCCCGGCAAAGCCAAGCCTTGGGAAAAGACCAAGCCGAAGTCGAAGCCCAAACTCAAACCCAAACCCAAACCGAAACCAAAAGGCCCGTGACCCGGCTGGCGATTTTCGATTGCGACGGCACTTTGGTCGACAGCGGGGCGACGATTTATGAAGCGCTTGGGCTGACGTTTGCCGAGCGCGGGCTGGCGGTTCCGCCGCCGCATGTGGGACGGCGGGTCATCGGGCTCAGCCTGGTCGAAGCGATGGCCGGGCTGATGCCGGACTCGAGCCGCGACGACCACTTCGAACTTGCCGAAAAATACAAGAAGCACTTCATCGCGCTTCGTGCCGCTGGCCGGGTCGAGGAGCCGCTATATCCGGGAATTCTCGATTTGCTCGATGCGCTGGAGGAACACGGATTCGCCCTCGCGGTGGCAACTGGAAAGTCGGACCGCGGCTTGAAGCATTGCCTCGACGCGCACGGGCTTCGCGCGCGCTTCGTCTCGCTTCAGACCAGCGACCGCCACCCGTCGAAACCGCACCCGTCGATGATCCACCAGGCGCTGGCCGATTCCAGCGCCGAGGCGGCCGACACGTTGATGATCGGCGACACCAGTTTCGACATGGCTATGGCGGTTGCCGCGGGGGCGGTTCCGGTGGGGGTTGCCTGGGGATATCACGAACCCGCAGAACTGATCGACGCGGGTGCGGTGACGGTCGCCGAAACGCCGCGGGACATCCTCGAATTCGCACTGGAGCGAAGCAATGGTTGACGATGCCGTGTGGAAGAAGCGCTTTGCACTCTTCACGCTGGTTCGGCTGGCCGGGGTGGCGATATTCCTGCTTGGAGTGGCTATCGCCTATTTCGATGTCATTCGCCCCGGCGGCTGGCCGCAGCTTGGCGCAATCATCGCTTTAACCGGCATGATCGACGCGATCCTGGTGCCGCGTCTGCTCAGGAAAACGTGGGACCGGCAGGACCGGTGAAGCGCTTCTGGAAAGCCGTCGCAGCGACGCCCAGTGATAGCGGCTGGACGATCCTGCTTGATGGCAAGCCGCTGCGGACTCCGGCTCGGGCGCTGCTCCTATTGCCAACCCAGCACTTGGCCGGGGCGATCGCTGCGGAATGGCTGGCGGTCGGCGAAGTCGTCGTTCCGCGGGCGATGCCGATGACGGGCCTTGCCAATGCCGCGATCGACCATGTCCTTCCCGACCCAGCGGCATTCGCGCGACCGCTGGCCAAATATGCCGAGGCGGATCTCGCTTGTTACCGCGCGCAAGGGCCGCGCGCGCTGGTCGAGCGGCAGGAGCTCGATTGGGACGGACTGCTGGCGTGGGCGCGGCGGCGCTTCGACGTCGATTTCACGAATACGTCGGGGTTGGCGCATGTTGCCCAGCCACCGGAAACGGTCGAGCGGCTGGCGCACGAAGTAATGCAATTGGGTCCGTTTGAGCTTGCTGCGTTGTCGCCACTGGTCACCATCGGCGGGTCGCTGGTCGCTGCGCTTGGAGTGCTCGATGGCGGTATTTCGGCGGGGCGAGCGTGGGTGGCGGTGAGCCTCGACGAGCGCTGGCAGATCGAGCGATGGGGCGCGGATGCCGAAGCCGAGCAGGCGCTTGCGGGCCGCCACCGCGATTTTATGGCGGCGGCGCAGTTCCTCGAATTCTTAGGCGATTAACGTCCGGTCAGCCCGCGCACAAAATCGACCAGACCAAGCTGGCGGCTCCGCTTGAGCCGCTCGGCGGAGACGATCGCCCGCACTTGTTTGAGGCAGGCGGGCATGTCCCGATTGATCAGCACATAATCATATTCGGCCCAATGGCTGATCTCGTCCGCTGCTCGGCGCATGCGCTCATCGATCACGGCATCGCTGTCGGTGCCCCGCGCGCGTAGCCGCCGCTCAAGCTCGGCCATCGACGGCGGCAGGATAAAAATCCGTACCAGATCCTCGCCCATCGCCGAGTGGAGCTGCTGAGTGCCCTGCCAGTCGATGTCGAACAGGATGTCGCGCCCGGCCTCGATCGCCGCCCTAACCGGAGCAGCGGGGGTGCCATAGCGATGGTCGAAGACGCGCGCATATTCGGCGAGTTCATTGGCTTCGACCATCTGCTCGAATTTGCCGTCGTCGACGAACAGATAATCATCGCCTTCAACCTCGCCTGGGCGTTTGGGCCGGGTCGTCGCGCTGACTGACAACGAGATGATCGAGTCCGCGTCGAGCAAAAGCCGGGAGATACTGGTCTTGCCCGCGCCCGACGGCGACGACAGCACCACCAGCAGGCCGCGCCGGTTGGGGCTTGGGAGGTCGGTTGTGCCCGTGTCCATGACCGCTCTTGCTTGATGGCCCGCCACGCCGTCAAGGGGCTGGTTGTGCAGTGCACAATTATCGCTTGAAATGGTGCACTGCAATGTGTATGTTGCAATGCAGCATAGAGAGGAATTTTCATGACCGACACCAACAAGGTCGACAGCAAGGATATCGTGCAGGCTCCGGCCAAGGCGATCGAAGCCGCGACCGCAACTGCCACCAACGCCGCCGCCGACATCACCAAGAGCGTCGCCAAGACCGCCGCCAAGGTAGCCACGATAGCCACGGTAGCCAAGCCTGCTCGCAAGACTGCACTGCGCCGCGCCAAGCGCAAGACCGCTGGCACGTCAGCTCGCAAGACCACTGCCCGCAAGACCACCGCCCGCAAGACCACTGCGCGCAAGGTTGTCGCACGCAAGGCGACCGCCGGCCGCCCCGCCACTCAAACCGCCACCAAGGGTGCTCGCGATACCGCGTCGGCATCCCAGGAAAGGATCACCAACATGTTCAACACCAACACTCCGTTCAACGGCTTCACCGCAATCCCTAGCTTCGCCCCGTTCCAGTCGATGTTCGCCAATGCCGGCGAGCGCAGCCAGGACGTTGCCGG
>JBDSRE010000012.1:0-2636 GCA_039929465.1 Sphingomicrobium sp.
GCCTCGCGAGCGGCGACGACCGCGGTCAGATTGGCGATGCTCCCGCCCGAAGTCAGCGTGCCGCTGGCGCTTGCCGGATAGCCTATGGCATCGGCGAGCCAGCGGACGCAGGCATTTTCGATCCGCACCGCGCCCGGGCTGGCCGAAGCGAAACCCGAATATTTGTTCGACACCGCCGCTAGCAGATCGCCGAGACCGGAATGGAACAGGCCACCGCCTGGAATATAGGCCATGAAGCGCGGGCTGGTGGTGGCGAAGCCGGGCCGGTCGATGCATTGCGCGACATAATCGAGGACCGCCGCCGAATCGCGGCCCTGTTCGGTGAATTCGGGGTCGAGCGTCTGGTCGAAAACCTCGGACCAAGGGCGATTGCTCGGTGCGTCTTCGACCGCATCGAGATAGGCCAAGGCATGGGCCATAGCCTGTCCCCCAAGCTCGGCGCGCTCACCGGCATCGGGCTCAAGCGGGCGCGCGGCCTCACGCAGCGTCTCCAGCCGCTCCCGCAGCGCCGCAAAGTCAGCCATTGATGAGCCGAGCTGCGGCGAGCGCGTGGTAGGTCAAGACCCCGGTTGCACCGGCCCGCTTAAACGCCATCAAGGTCTCGAGTATGAGCGCGTCGCGGTCGCCCGCACCGGCCGCTGCGGCAGCCTCGATCATCGCATATTCGCCGCTCACCTGGTAGGCGAAGACGGGCACACCAAACCTGTCCTTTACCCGCGCCAGAACGTCGAGATAGGGCAGCCCCGGCTTGACCATCACCATGTCCGCGCCCTCGGCGAGGTCCAAAGCAACCTCGCGCAGCGCCTCGTCGCCATTGGCGGGGTCCATCTGATAACCGCGCTTGTCGCCCTTCAAGCGGCCCTTGCTCCCGACCGCCTCGCGGAACGGGCCATAGAAGGCCGAGGCGTATTTCGCGGCATAGGCCATGATCGCGACGTGCGTTTGGCCGGCGCCTTCGAGCGCGGCGCGGATGGCGCCGACACGACCGTCCATCATGTCCGACGGGGCGACGATGTCGGCCCCCGCTTCGGCTTGGACCAGAGCCTGGTGGGCCAACACCTCGACCGTGTCATCGTTGATGACATTGCCGACCTTGTCAGTCAGCCCGTCATGGCCGTGCGCGGTGTAGGGATCGAGCGCGACGTCGGTGAGAACCCCGATTTCGGGCACGGCGTTTTTGATCTCGCGGATCGCGCGGCAGATGAGGTTGTCGCGGTTGAGCGCCTCGCTGCCATCTTCGGTGCGCACGTTCTCCGGCGTATTGGGGAACAGCGCCACACAGGGGATGCCGAGCTCGGCCGCTTCTCTGGCTTTGGAGGCGAGCCTATCGACGCTCCATCGCGAGACGCCGGGCAGAGCGCCGATCGACTCCTCGCAACCCTTCCCATCGCAAATGAACAGCGGCCAGATGAGGTCGCTGGGGTGGAGCCGGTGCTCGGCCAGCATGGCCCGCATCCACGGGGACGAGCGGGCGCGGCGCATGCGCAGTGCCGGGTAGGAGGCTTGGGTCATGCCGCCCCCATATCCTTATTCAGGGATATTGCGCGAGCCTCGATTGTTCAGCCGCCGTGACCGAGCCCCTTCCCAAACAGGCGATCCTGATCGTTAACGCGATGAGCCGCCGGGGCGCCGACGCGTTCGCCGAAGCGCGCGACAAATTGACCGCTGCCGGAATTGACCTGATCGAGGCGCATGCGATCGAGCAGCCCGAGGACATGGACCCGGCGATAAAGGCCGCGATCAAGGCGGCGCCGATGGTCATCATTGGCGGCGGCGACGGATCGCTCAGCAGCAATGTCGAGCTTTTCCTTGGCCAGGACACAGTCTTTGCGATCCTTCCTTTGGGCACCGCAAACAGCTTCGCCAAGACGCTCGGAATCGGCGACGATCTCGACGCTGCGGTGGATATCATCGCCAATGGACGGCGGCGGAAAATCGATCTTGGCAAGGTCGACGGCGACTATTTCGCCAATGCCGCGGCGATCGGCCTGTCGCCGCTGATCGCCGACACCGTGCCGCACGGCCTCAAGCGCTGGCTTGGAATGGCCGGGTATCTCCTCTGGGCAGTGCGCGTGGCGTTCCGCTTCCGCCCGTTCCGGATGCGCCTGACGCTCGACGACGGCTCAAAGGTCGAGCGCTGGGCAACCGAAATCCGAATCGCCAACGGATCGCATCATGGCGGGGTCGAACTGGTCGAAAATGCCGAGGTCGATAGCGGGTCGATAGTCGTCCAGGCGGTGACCGGGAAGAGCGTCTGGGGCCTGGCGTGGAGCTGGTTCGCGACCTTGTTCAAGCTCAGCGGACGCGAGCGCACGACCGAAGAATGGAGCGGCTGCACCATGACGCTGGACACCCGTCCGCGGCAGAAAATTAGCGTTGACGGCGAAATCCAGTGCCGTACCCCGGTCGAGATCGCAATCGCCCGGCGCGCGATCGAGGTGGCGGCGCCGAGGGACTAACCCAGTCGCTCCAGCGCGGCTCGAAAGCGTTCGGCCTCGGCGGCGCGGACGTGGTGGTCGGCGCGAGCTTTCTCCACCGCTTGCGGTGCGGCGCGCTCGGTGAAAGCAGGATTGGCGAGGCGAGCGGCGAGGGAGTCGCGATCCTTTTCCGCGGCCTCCGCCGCTTTGGCGAGCCGC
>JBDSRE010000013.1:0-6737 GCA_039929465.1 Sphingomicrobium sp.
CGCTTGAACGCCGGCCTGAGGCGGAGTCCCGGAATTAATTGGCCGGCGCCGGTTCCTGCATCAAAGGCACGAGGATGCGGTTGGCATCACCGATGTCGAGCGCGCCCGACGCGGCGTAGCGCAGCACTCCGGCGCGATCGATGATGTAATTGGTCGGAAGCGCATTATAATTGTCGAGGCCAGCACCGCTGATCCGGCGCGCGGACGGAATGGCCATCGCCGCGAACAACGGCTTGAGCGTGCTCAGCGGCAAGCTGTCTTCGGTGGCGACCGCGTAAATTTGCAGCGGCCAGCCACGTTTCTGTGCAATCCGGTAATAATTATCGAGGAACGGCAGTTCGGTTCGGCATGGCCCGCACCATGTCGCCCAGAAGTTCAACACTACCACTTGGCCGCGGAGGTCCTTCGGATGGACACGCGCACCATCAAGCATCACCAATTCAAAATCCGGCACCGGCTGGCCGACCTTGAAGTTTTTCCCAGCCGCCGGAACGGCCAGCGCGACCAACGTAATCGCCGACAAAAAACGCAGCAAGGTCCGCAATTTACTCTTCCTCTACAAGCCCGAATGGTGGTCACTGGCGCCGAGTGCGTCAAGCCATTGTTCTATTTTTACCACCCCATTATGGCCGACAACAGCGGCAAGCAAAAGCAAGACACAGGGGCTTATCGATGCGTAATCCGGAAATGAACGGCAAGGTGCGTGAAGGCAAAGGCTTCATCGCCGCGCTCGACCAGTCGGGCGGATCGACGCCGGGCGCACTCAAGGCTTTTGGCTACAAGGGTGACGAGTGGTCCGACGATGAGGCGATGTTCGACCTCGTTCACCAGATGCGAGTCAGGATCCTTACCGCGCCGGTATTCAACGGCGACAAGGTGCTCGGTGCGATCTTATTCGAAAAGACCATGGACGGGGAGGCCGATGGAAAGCCGGTGCCAGCGGCTTTGTGGTCGCGCGGGGTAGCCCCGTTCCTCAAGGTCGACAAAGGGCTTGAGGACGAAGCCGACGGGGTCAAATTGATGAAGCCCAACCCCGGGCTCGAAGCATTGCTTGACCGCGCCAGCGCCAAGGGAATCTTCGGGACCAAGATGCGGTCCGTCATCGATTGCGCTGATCCGGGCGGGATTGCCGCGGTGGTCAAGCAGCAGTTCGAGGTCGCGGCCCGGATTATCGATAAGGGCTTGATGCCGATCGTCGAGCCTGAAGTGTCGATCACCAGCGCCGACCGTGCTCAGTCCGACGACATCCTGCTCGCCGAATTGGTGAAGGCACTCGACGCGCTTTCTGATGACCGCCAGGTGATGCTCAAGCTGTCTCTGCCGGTAAAAGCCGGGCTGTTCACGCCGCTCGTCGATCACCCGCGCGTGCTCAAGGTCGTCGCGCTTTCGGGCGGGTACAGCCGCGACGACGCCTGCCGCGAGCTGGCGCGCAACCCCGGCGTGATCGCGAGTTTCAGCCGAGCGCTGCTCGAAGGTCTCCGCCACGACATGAGCGACGAGGAATTCAACGCCACGCTCGGCCGCTCGATCGACATGATTTACAACGCTTCGGTCGCCTGAGGAGCGCGAATGGACGACGAAGAGGCCCTCGACCCCACGCTGTTTCCGCCTCGCCGGGCCGAGCGCTGCGATCTTTATTTGATTAGTCCGCAAGAGGTCGGTGGCGGCTTTCCCGATCGGCTTCGAGCCGCGCTAGAGCCGGGCATTGCAACCGCCTTCCAGCTTCGGGTCAAGCATCTGGGCGAGCATGAGCTGGCTCGGCTTGCCGAGCCGCTGCAGCACATCTGCGCCGACGCAGACGTCTCATTCATCGTCAACGACAGCGTCGCCTTGGCCAAACGCCTCGCGGCCGACGGTGTTCACCTCGGCCAATCCGATGGCGATATCCGCGCCGCCCGAGCCGCGCTCGGGCCCGATGTCCAGATCGGCCGTACCTGTCACGATAGCCGCCATCTGGCGATGGAAGCGGGCGAGGCGGGGGCCGATTATGTCGCGTTCGGCGCATTTTACGAAACCACCACAAAGCCATCCCATTACCGACCAGCGCCCGCCATCCTCAGCTGGTGGTCGGGGGTGTTTGAACTGCCGTGCGTCGCGATCGGCGGGATCACGCCAGCCAATGCCGCTCCGCTGATTGATTCCGGAGCGGATTTTATCGCGGCCTGTCAGGCAGTGTGGGGCAAGGCCGATCCCGCCGCCGCGGTCCAGGCCTTCGCCGAAGTCTTGGCAAACCCTTGTTGAGCGTGGCATAAAGCACAGCATGACAAAGACTTATCTCGCGTTGGCAGCCGCCCTCTCAACCCTTCCCAACCCGTCGTTTGCGGCCGAGAACGACCCCTGCGCGGCGTTGGCGGGGCTGGTCCACCAGGCGCGCAACGATTTTCATTCGCTCAAGATCAAGAAATTCGACTCGGGCATTTGTCTGTTCCGGGCCAAGGAGTTTCGCTGCAGCTGGTCGTTTCCAAGCGACTCCTTTTCAACGGCCGAGGCACAGGCATTGCGGGTGCGGCAGTGCGCTTTGGCCCTGCCCGGGGTCACAGCTACGTCCGCCAGAAAGGGCGAGACCGGGTTCACGCTTGAGGATGATTTGAGCTTGTTCGTCGCCGGTCCGGAATCGGATATGGGTAATTACAACGTCCGCCTGCGCCTCGTCGAAACGCCGCTTAAATAATCGCGTTTGCATGTAGACGGAAACAGTTTGTCGTTCCCTCGTTACACCCTCGAATCATTCATCGAGTTGAGGGAGAAACACGTTGCGTAATATCCTGCGCCTGACCACCGCGATCGCCGCCGTTGCCGCACTGGCTGGGACCGCCGCGGTCGCCCATAATCAAATGAGCGCGTCGAATTCAGCCCAGCCGCACTCGGCCAAACCGGGTATGTCCGCTCCTGAAAAACCGGCCCCGGCCAGTGCCGCTAAGGGATCGTGGGTCCAACCCGGGACCAAGGGCTCGCCGATCGACGGCGCCGCCTTTCACGCGCAGGTCCTGCTCGACGCCGCTGGCTTCTCGCCCGGCGTGATTGACGGCAAAAAGGGCATGAGCCTCGACAATTCGGTCAAGGGATTTCAGCAAGCGCGCGGGATGAAAACAACGGGCAAGCTCGATAACGCCACCAAGGTTGCTCTCCTGCAGCAGAACCGGCCGTCGACGATCATGGTCAAACTCAGCCCCGACCAGGTCGCCGGGCCATTTGTCTATCCCTTTCCCAAGAAGGCCGAGGACCAAGCCAAGCTCAAATTCATGGGCTATCGCAACATGCTCGAGAAGCTGGCCGAGGAATTCCACACCACCCCGGCAACGATCATTGCCTTGAACGGCCCCGACAAGATGATCGGCGCCGGTCAGACCCTGCGCTTGCCCAATGTCATTCCGGCGAATGCGAACTACGACGTCGGCGGCAAGCAGGATGCGGGTCGATATATGAAGCTGCTCAATGTCGCGGCCGGCCAGATCAAGGGCGACCATATCATCGTCGACAAGTCCGAAGGACTTCTCAAGGTCTTCGACGCAGGCGAAAAATTGCTTGCCCAATTCCCAGTCACCACCGGGTCGGGCCACGATCCGCTTCCGCTGGGTGATTGGAAGGTCACGACCTATGCGTTCCTGCCGCCGTTCAACTATCAGCCCGATCTGTTTTGGGACGTCGCCGACGACAAGGCCGAGCAGAAATTGCCGCCTGGCCCCAATGGTCCGGTCGGTCTAGCCTGGCTCGATCTGACGAAGGAGCATTACGGAATCCACGGCACATCGGAGCCGCAGACCATCGGCCGCACCCAGAGCCATGGCTGCCTGCGCTTGACCAATTGGGATGTGCTTCGGTTGTCGCAAATGCTCAAACCGGGATTTAAGGCGGAATTCGTCGCCTGATTTAGAGGGAGAGCCGGGTGAGGATCTTACTGACTGCAGCGATTTCGGCGGTCCTCACCAGCTTGTTCTGGATCTGGTTCTACGGGTCCGTACCCGCGCTTGGGCCCAACGGCCGGGTCAGCCCGGCGGGCGACAAAATCACCGTCGATCGCGCGGGCTCCGCACCAGTGGTCATCGCCGAAGGAGTTGAGGTCGGACCTGCGGGGCTGATCATCCCGGTAGCTGGGATCAAGGCCAACCAACTGGTCGACACCTTCACCGCTGCCCGTGCTGGCGGCGCTCGGCGTCACGACGCGATCGATATCATGGCCCCGGACGGAACTCCGGTTTACGCTGTCGCCGACGGCACGATCGAAAAATTGTTCGACAGCGTGCGCGGCGGGATCACTCTTTACGAACGCTCGAACGACCGGCAGTGGATCTATTATTACGCCCATCTTTTGGCCTATGCTCCGGGGCTGGCTGAAGGTCAGCGGGTCAAGCGCGGGCAGTTCATCGGGCGCGTCGGACACAGCGGCGATGCAAGCCCTGCCGGGCCCCATCTCCACTTCGCCATCAATCAGATGGTGGCAGGCGAGAAATGGTGGAATGGAACCCCCATCAACCCCTATCCGCTGCTTGCCGGAAAGCGGGTCAGCGGCTAAAGCCCCGCACCACAATCGCATTTCTATCCGTTTGCCCTGAGCGCGTCGAAGGGCTGCTTTTCCTGAGTGCAGGACAGGGCTTCGGCAGGTCGCCCGAACGGATTTCTTTGAAAGTTTGGAAGACATGAAGATCAGCGGCGTGACCATCCGTCCGGGCAATATCATCGAATATGAAGGCGGCATCTGGCGCGCGGTCAAAATTCAACACACCCAGCCGGGCAAGGGCGGGGCCTATATGCAGGTCGAGCTCAAAAACCTCATCGACGGGCGCAAGAACAACGTCCGCTTCCGCTCGGCCGAAACCGTCGAGCGGGTACGTCTCGACACCAAGGATTTCCAGTTTCTGTTTGCCGATGGCGATATGCTGACCTTCATGGACAAGGAAACTTACGAACAGATCAGCCTGCCCAAGGACCTGCTCGGCGATGCTTCGGCGTTCCTTCAGGATGGCATGGACGTGGTCATGGAACTGTATGACGAGCGCCCGATCTCGGTTCAGCTGCCCGATACGATCGAGGCGATGATCGTCGAGGCCGACGCAGTGGTGAAGGGGCAGACCGCTTCCTCGTCGTTCAAGCCGGCGATCCTGGACAACGGGGTTCGAGTGATGGTCCCGCCGCATATTGGCGCGGGGACCAGGATTGTCGTTGACGTTTATGAGCAGACCTATGTGAAGCGCGCGGACTGAGAACGACACGAACGGAGAATGTTTTGGTATCCCATTCCGGCCTCATCACCGTCATTCAGCGCGCCGCGCGCAAGGCGGCGCCACGCCTCCGCCGTGACTTCGGCGAGGTCGAGCAATTGCAGGTCAGCCGCAAGGGTCCGGGCGATTTCGTGTCGATCGCCGACAAGCGCGCCGAACAGACCATCGTCGAGGAACTGCGCAATGCGCGCCCCGACTGGGGCATGGTGCTCGAGGAAGGCGGGGTCATCGAGGGCGACCCCGCTAAACCACGGTGGATCGTCGATCCCTTGGATGGCACCACCAACTTCCTCCACGGCGTGCCCCATTTCGCAATTTCGATCGCGGTCGAGGAAAAGCGCCCCGACGGGCGGCCCGAAATCACCCACGCCTTGGTCCACCAGCCGCTGACCGACGACAGTTACTGGGCGGAAAAAGGCCGCGGCGCCTGGCTCCAGGACGCCCGGCTTCGGGTATCGGCCCGGCGCGAACTCGGCGAAACCCTGATCGGCACTGGAATCCCACACCTCGGCCGCGGCGACAGTGAACAATGGACCAAAGTCTATGCCGCCGTCGCCCCCGAAGTCTCCGGACTTCGTCGCTTCGGCGCCGCAAGCCTCGACCTCGCCTGGCTTGCCGCGGGGCGGATCGACGGGTTTTGGGAAGACGATCTCGACATCTGGGATACCGCCGCGGGCGTCCTGTTGGTCAGGGAGGCGGGCGGGTTCGTGACCGATTATCGCGGGCAAGACCGCTCGTTCGGACGGCGCGAATATCTCGCCGGCTCTTCCGCCATCCACAGCAAGCTGCAAAAGCTCGTCGCCGGAGCGCTGCGTTAAGCCCAAGGGAGCGGTTGCCGCCCCTTCATTGCTGTCCTAAAGCGCGGCCACCTTTTGTTGCTGGAGTCTCCCTTGGCCGCCGTCGCCGCAGGCTATCTGCCGATCCTCCTGTTCCTGATCATCGCCCTCGGTTTATCCGTGGGCTTTGTCGTGCTGCCGATGATCGTCTCGCGCTTCACCGGCACCCACCGGCCGGATCCGGCCAAGCTCAGCGAATATGAATGCGGTTTCCCCGCGTTCGACGATGCCCGCGCCGAATTCGACGTCCGCTTTTACCTCGTCGCGATCCTGTTCATCGTCTTCGACCTCGAAGCTGCGTTCCTGTTTCCCTGGGCGGTCAGCCTTGAGTTCACCAAGTGGACCGGCTGGGCGGCGATGATGATCTTCCTTGCCGAGCTCGCACTGGGCCTGGCTTATGCGTGGAAGAAGGGCGCCCTCGAATGGGAGTGATGCTCGATCCCCAGCACGACCCCATGCCGACCGAGGAGGAGTTGGCGCGGATCGCCGGGCTCGTCCCCGGGACCGTCGACCAGGCCAAACTCGAGGAGCTTCGGCAAAGCCTCAACGAAAAGGGCTATATGGTCGCCAAGGCCGAGGATCTGTTTACCTGGGCGCGCACCGGAAGCCTGTGGTGGATGACCTTCGGGCTCGCTTGCTGCGCGGTCGAGATGATCCACGTCAACATGCCACGCTACGACCT
>JBDSRE010000014.1:0-4838 GCA_039929465.1 Sphingomicrobium sp.
TTGCAGAACTAGCTTTACTGATAAACGATATGTGATATATCGATAAACAATATCACCGATCGGAGATTTGGTAATGGCACGTTCGACTGCGCTCCCCGTGGCCTGGGTGACTTTGCGCATCCTGATCCTTCTCAACTGGCTTTACGGCGCGGTCGTTCTCGCGATCCTGGTTGGGTTTATTGCCGCGCCGCAGTGGACGTTGACCGCGCTCGGCATCCCGTCAGGGTCCCAAACCGTGCCACTGATCATGGGCATGCGCGCCGTTGCCGCGCTCGGGCTTGTCGCCGTCCCTCTCAATCTCGCGGTCCTCAGGAGAATGGTGGCGATGATCGACACGGTCCTCCGGGCCGGCAATCGTTTGTCGCCACTAACGCCTATCGCCTTCAGGCAATTGCGTGGTTCCTCCTCGGGCAGCAATTGATCAGCCTCGCCGTCGGCCTGATCGGCAAGGCGATTTCGACTCCGGCGCATACGCTCCACCTTGACGCCGGGTTCTCGCCCGGCGGCTGGCTGGCCGTCCTCCTGACCTTCGTCCTCGCTAGGGTATTCGCGGAAGGCACATTGATGCGCGAAGACCTCGAAGGGACGGTGTGACATGGCCATCGCCGTCAAGCTCGATGCCCTGTTGCACGCCAGGCGAATGACCCTGACCGAGCTCGCCGAGCGAATCGACATCACCCTCGCCAATCTGTCGGTGCTGAAGACCGGCAAGGCGCGCGCGATCCGCTTTTCCACCCTCGAATCAATTTGCGACGCGCTTGATTGCCAGCCCGGCGACCTGCTCGAATTTTTGCCCAATTCCGCCGCTCATTCCGGAGCCGCCTGATCGATGGAGAGCTGATATGGCCTCGACCGCTACTTCCGATTCGTACGTCCCCTTCACCGCCGAAAGCGATGTCTCGTTGTTTCGCCTTTATGTGCTGCGCGCCACCTACCTCCTGCTCGTTGTCGGCATCGGGGCGATGATCCTTCCGCCCTTGATTAGCCATGGTCCAGCCGCGCGCGGAGTCATCCCGAGCCTCATTGGTGCAGTCGGGTTGCTCGCGATTCTCGGCGTGCGCTATCCGCTGAGGATGCTGCCTCTGCTGTTCTTCGAGTTTGCCTGGAAGATGATCTGGCTCCTCGATTTCGGCTGGCCGCAATGGTCGACGGGTCAGATGCCGCCAACGTTTGGCGAGGACATCGTCAACATTGGCTTCGGCGTGATCCTGATGCCGCTGGTGATTCCCTGGGGCTTTGTCCGGCGCCAGTATATGACGGCAAACGCCGACCGTTGGCGCTGATCATTGTCCGCTAGCAGCGGTCGCCCATGGGCCGCAGCATGCACAGGAACAGGGTGACTAAACCCCGCTATTTCTGTCGCTTGCCCTCTTCCTCCGCTTCGCGGATCGCATTGGCGATGGCGCTCTTCTGCGATGCTGCGCTGGCATTCATCTGGGTTCGGTAAAGCCCGGCAAGGAAGCTCTTGTCGCGATTGGTCATTGCCAGAGGAGCGCCGGGGACCGGTGCGGAATCGAACAATGAGAGGATCGAATTGGACGGGTTTTTCGCCGCCTGCCTGGGATTGGACAAGCCGACGAAGGTGACATAATCGGCCAGCTCGCCGAGGGAGATTCCGGCCAGTCGCTTGGCATCCACCAAAATCAGGACAGCCGTAAACCCCGCCGTCGTCGGCTTGGTAATGCGGCTGTTGCGCAGTTCGCAGCGCTCGGCGCATTCGTCGGTCACCGTCAGCCAGCGTACTGGCCGGTCGCTTTTAAGAAAGCGATTGATCCGCCACATTCCATCGTCGCGCGGGAAATCACTGGCGATCTCTTTGGCGATCGCGGCGGCGTCGGGATCGATGATGACCAGCAGATCGGGAACGCATTTGGTCCGCCGGCGAAGTCCTACCGTCTTTGCGGACGCGGCAATGCGGTCCTCGACCCAGGCGGCCTCGGCGGGGTCGATCCCCGCCACCGCCGGGCAGATTTCTTCCTTCCAGCGAGCGAGCTGGTCGGTCGCCCCCGCTTCGGCCAGGCGCTCGACGAAGGCACGCAACGCGCCGCGCCTTTTTCCCTCGATCACGATGTCGGCGGCATTCGATCCAGTGGTCAGCGTTGACGCTGGCGGGGGCGCTGGCGGGGGCGGGGTGGCCCCGGCCGCACTCGTGTCTAGGATCAAACCGGCGAAAAGCATGTGGAGTTTCAGTGGAGGAACGCAACTGGCCATGGGCGAGGGCATAGAATCCTTGTGCCCGGCGTGCCACCCTTGACCTCTATTCTCGGCCAGACGGCTGTCCCGCTATCGCGGGTATCTGAGCTCCCTGCGATCGATTAAGCACAAGGCACCTCGATGCCGGCCGTAGCGCATCGGGTTTGCGCCGGGCTATATCGTCGCAGACCAATTCTGTCGTCGATCCGCGCAGGAGCATCCTTGTGTTCGAACACCTCCCACTGACCGTTCTCGCGGTGATCTTCGTCGCCGCCTCGGCGGTGGTTTGGGTGGCTGGGACAAAGCTTTCGAATACCACCGACGTTCTGTCCGAGCGATTTCACCTTGGCCAAGCGCTGGGCGGGGCAATTCTGCTCGCCATCGCGACGAACCTCCCCGAAGTCGCGATCACCACCAGCGCCGCGATCTCCGGCGACCTCGGTATTGCAGTCGGAAACATCCTTGGCGGAATCGCGATCCAGACGGTGGTGCTGGTCCTTCTGGACAGGTTCGGGATCGAGAAGAGCGTATCGCTGATTCACCGCGCCGCGAGTTTGAAGCTGGTGGTCGAAGGCCTGCTGGTCGTCTGCGTCTTGGTGCTGGCGATCATGGCAACTCAGCTGCCCCCGATGCTTATTGCCCTGCGACTGAGTCCCGGCCCGGTGATGATCGCAACGTTCTGGATATTCGGTGTGTGGACGATCGCGCACGCGAAGCGCGGCCTGCCGTGGGGCGACGCTCCAGCCGATGCGCGTTCCGCAAAGACCAAGCCGAAGCGAGCATCGCGCAAGGGACCGAAAACACCGACCACGACCGCGGCGGTCGTCGGCTTTTTGCTCGCCGCAACAGCGACTCTGGTATGCGGCGTTTTGCTGGAACGAAGCGGGACGGCGATCGCGGGCCACATTGGCTTTTCCGGAGTGCTGTTCGGCGCCACCGTACTGGCGGCGGCAACGGCGTTGCCCGAAGTGTCGACGGGGTTCGCGCTGACCAGACTGGGCGACTATGAACTGGCGGTCAGCGACGTTCTCGGCGGCAACGCGTTTTTGCCGGTGCTGTTTCTTCTTGCGGAGCTTATTTCAGGACGCGCCGTTCTGCCGCAGGCGCAGGCCACCGACATCTATCTTGCAGCGCTCGGTATTTTGCTCACCTGCATCTACCTCGGCGGCCTCATCTTTCGGTCCAAACGAACGATCGGCGGCATTGGCCTGGATTCGGCGCTGGTTCTGCTGCTCTATGTCGTCGGAATGGCCGGTCTGTTTGCAATCGCGTCCGCGCCGGCGATCAGCGGCCAGCATTAGCCCCCGTCCCGGCATGCTGCAAAGCCGACAGTCGCTGAGCATCGGTCCTTCCCCCCAAAGCAAAGGGCCGGCGGATCGCTCCACCGGCCCTCTCCATTTCGTATTGGGCGCCCGAATTAGCGGCGGTCGCCCATGAACATCAGCAGGAACTGGAACATGTTGATGAAGTCGAGATAGAGGCTAAGCGCGCCGAGGATGGCGGTCTTGCCCAGCATCTCGCTGCCCTGGACCTGGTAATAGATGCTCTTGATTCGCTGCGTGTCATAAGCGGTAAGGCCCGCGAACAGCAGCACGCCGATGCCGCTGATCGCCATTGCCATCGCGCCCGATTTGAACACGAAGGCATTGAGCAGCATCGCCACCAGGATCCCGACCACGCCCATGATCAGGAAGGTGCCGAACCGGCCGAGGTCGCGCTTGGTGGTATAGCCATAGAGCGACAGGCCGGCGAAGGCCGCGGTGACGGCGAAGAAGGTCTGGGCAATCGACACCCCGGTATAGGCCAGGAAGACCGTCGACATGCTCAGCCCCATCAGGGTTGCAAAGCCCCAGAACAGCATCTGCATCGTCGCCGCGCTCATGCGGTTGGCGCCGAAGCTCATCGCCATCACGATGGCCAGCGGCGATAGCATGATGATCCACGGCAGCGCGCCGCCGCCGAGCATGATGCGCTCGGCGTAGCCGCCATTGTAGAACAGCATCGCGACGATGCCGGTCAGAAGCACCCCCGAGGCCATGTAATTATAGACCTTGAGCATGTAACTGCGCAGGCCCGCATCGCGCGCGGCGCTGGGCACGCCAACGGTGGCGGTATTGATGCCCGTCATCTGTGGGTCTTGCCAATTGGCCATTTCAACTCCTCTCACGCGGGCGAAGAGCCCGGTATCAGAAGTAAATATCGGGAATATGGGGCCAGCTTTCAAGCAAAACCGGACAGCGGGGGCTGGCCTCGTTTCCGCGCCTCCCTATAATTGTCGTCATGTCCGCCAGATCCCAGCCGAAAATCGCCCCCGTGACCATCGTCGTCGAGTGGGAAAACGCCATCGATGTCGGGGACAAATGGACCGATTCGGCGATGGCCGCTTTCGAGGCCGAGATCGAGCGAAGCGCTCCGCTGATGAGCGCCAGGCCCAGAATTACCTACCTCTATGACGCCGATGCGGTCGACCCCAAGGTCATCGACAGCGCGCTGACAAGGAACGCGCCAAAGCTGCGCAAGCTCGCCGACCTCGAAATCCTGCCGACCGCAGGCCTGACCTATTACAAGCTCAAGAACTTCGGGATCGCCCGCTCCAACACGCCGATTTCGGTGATGCTCGACAGCGATGCGGCGCCGCAGCCGGG
>JBDSRE010000015.1:0-10482 GCA_039929465.1 Sphingomicrobium sp.
GCATCGGCTGGTTTAAGGCTGCCTGCACCTGGTCGACGTGCTCGCAGACCAGCGCCAGGGTCTCGTGCGTATAGGGAATCGGTAGCAGGTCGTCGAGGAAGGCTCCGGCGTTCGACGACCACGCCAGATGTTCCGACACCGCTTGCGGCTCGTATCGGGCCACCAGCTCGACCAGCCGTGCCAGGTGCGCGGCGTCAAGCTCGCAGGCACCGCCGAGCGACAGCCCGACGCCATGGATCGAAAGCGGATAATGCTCGCGGATCGCCGTCAGGTAGCGGTGCGGCGGCCCACCGAGGCCCATGTAGTTCTCAGCATGGACCTCGAAAAAGCCGATGTCGGGCCTTGTATCTAGGATCACGCCGTAGTGGCACGGCTTGAGCCCGACGCCGACGCGCCGGGGCAGTTCACTTACGGGGACTATAGCGTTCATAGATCGGCTAGTCGGCGCTGGGGCAAAAACACCGGCCCGACCCTCGTTCACGCTGACGTCAAGCTGCCGTGACCGTTGGGAGTGGTGATCTGAGTGCAGGTTCCCGTGGGTGCAAGCTTGAATGCGTTGCCCTGGTAGTCGGTCTTGCTCGTCCCCGCGCAGGTCGTGCCGGCGCCGGCGTAGCAATCGTTCTGGCCCGCTTTGGCGATGCCGAAGCACTTCTGCATCTTGCCGGATCCGACCTTGGCGTCTGTTGCCTGGCGCATCTTCATCATGTCTTCTTCGCTCATGCTGGCCATTTTCATGCCGCCCTCATCGGATGAGCCCATGCTTTCCATGCTGCCGCTATTGGCGGCGGCCGGTGTTTCTCCCCTATCCGCTGTTTTGTCTGACGCTTGTGAGCAGGCCCCCAGAGCGGCGACGGAGAAGGCAGCAAAGAAGAGGCGATTGGACATGTGAATTCCTTTCAGCAGTGGGCGGAGCTGCAAAAGCTGGACGCAGTCTCTCACTCCTGTCCTCTAATACGCTTCATTGCGTCCAAGGTTACTGGCTGTCGCGAATATTTTTCCTCTGGAGAAGTAAAGCCCTTTAGGCTCGCGACTCTTCGTGAGCAGCCGACTCTTCCGCTGTCGAACATCGGCGACCTCAAACCGTACACACTGCTACCAACCAGGCGGCCAGAATTCGACCTAGCTGAAGTGTCCGTTTTTCACCCATTGCGAAAAGTTATGGATCGGCCACAGTGGGTCCGCACGGGGTCACAACTCGCCCGGCGACTGAGCCAAAGTGCTTCTACTAGGCAAACCTCCGTTCTGCCCCCGTTGGCCACTTTGGGTGGTCGTTGGGTAACGCCGTCAGGCAGCAGCGACTGGGCGGTTAAGCTATTGACCAATAACGCTTTTCCGAAAACCTACCCCTGCCTTCGTAATGCGGGGGTCACAGGTTCGAGTCCTGTAAGCGGCACCATTTCGACGCCAGGACGAAGCGGCATTTAGCGGCTACCGGGTCTCGTTGCTCGGCGCGCGGTACACCCGTGAAAAGCGCGATATTGGCGCCTACCCCTTTGCGCACGCCAGTTTGGCATTCGCCGAACTCGGCACCGACAGCAGGACCTGGGTTGCGGTCGCCGGTTTTGATCCGGCCGGCGCCACCTCGCTGCCAGCAATTCGCCGCTTCATCCGAATGCCCAGCATCCACAAGCGGGCGCGAAATGCCGCCATCGGAATTGACTCAGTCAGGTGACTGACTAGTAACCGTGGCGACCGGCATTGCGGGACGATTTTGACCGATTGGAGAGCGCCTCGCCTAAGCCAGTTTCCATTTCTTGCACATTGCCTGGACCGTTTCGGATGGCGCATATTGAGCGACAACATCGGCATGCCGGTTCGAACATTTTGCCGTTCACCGGCCGGACTTTTGCCAGAGGAATCGTAGCGCAATGACCGACCTCGGGATTGTCTATGAACACCCGCAGTGGTTTTTGCCGCTGTTCGCCGCGCTGGATCGGCGCGGAGTCGATTACCAAGCCTATTCGTTGGTCGATCACAATTTCGATCTGGCGGAAGCGGCGCCCGCCCCGCTCATCTTCAATCGCGTGGCGCAGTCGGGATTCTTGCGGCACGCCGAGCATTCGACCTTTTACACGATCGCATTGCTCGACCATTGGGCGCGGTCGGGCGCGCGGATGATCAACGGCAGCGACGTGCTTCAGCTGGATTCGTCCAAGGCGAGACAATTGTCGCTGGTTGCGGCGCTCGGCCTCGGTGTTCCCGGAACCCGCGTCGTCCACCGCCCCGCGGACCTGCTGGAAGCCGCCGAGACGATGGATTATCCGCTGCTCGTTAAAGCCAATATTGGCGGATCGGGCGCCGGGATCGCCCGCTACAACAGTCGCCAGGACCTGGCTCAAGCGATCGGTGACGGGTCGGTTCCGCAGTCGATCGACAAGGTCTTGTTGCTCCAGGACTATGTGCCGGCGCGGGGGGACAAGATCACCCGCATCGAAACGCTGGCGGGCAAATTTCTCTATGCGCTTGACGTTGAAACCGGGAACGATGTCTTCGATCTATGCCCCGCCGATGCCTGCGTGGCGCAGCCGGGCCGAGCGGCCACGACCATGACCGCCACTGTTCCGCCACCCGAGATCGTGGCCGCGGCCGAGCGCATTGCCCAGGCGGCCGGCCTCGACGTCGGCGGCATTGAAGTGGTCATCGACGACCGCGACGGAGTGCCGCGATTCTACGACATCAACGCAATGTCCAATTTCGTCGCCGACCCGGTCACCGTGCTCGGCTGGGATCCGCACGACAGGCTGGTCGATTATCTGGAGCAAAGGATCAGCGAATGAGGTTCGGTTATTGGATGCCGGTATTCGGCGGTTGGCTGCGCAACATCCCGGACGAGGCTCCGGCGGCGAACTGGGAACAGATCAAGCGCCTCACCCTGCGTAGCGAGGAGACGGGCTGGGACCTCAGCCTGATCGCCGAATTGTATCTCAACGACATCAAGGGGGTGGACGCGCCGGCGCTCGACGCCTGGTCGACCGCCGCGGCGCTTGCGGCAGTGACGTCCAAGCTTGAACTGATGGTCGCGGTTCGGCCCAACTTTCACCAGCCGGCGCTGTTCGCCAAGGCCGCCGCCAATATCGATCGAATCGCCGGTGGCCGCCTTGCACTGAACGTGGTGTCGTCGTGGTGGGCCGATGAAGCACGGCAATATGGCCTGCAATTCGATGAGCATGACAATCGCTATGCGCGCACAGCGGAATGGCTCGACGTCGTCGATTCGCTGTGGACCAGGGAGCGATCCACTTTCGCCGGCGAATATTACACCTTGGACGACGCTGTGTGCTCGCCAAAACCCGAGCAGCGTCCGACGGTCTATGCCGGCGGCGAAAGTGAGGCGGCAAAGTCGATGATCGTGACCCAGTGCGACGCCTATGTCATGCATGGCGATCCGGTCACCGCAATTGCGCCCAAGATCGCCGACATGGCCGAGCGCCGAAAAGCGGTCGGCAAGCCCCCTATGCACTATGGCATGGCGGCCTTTGCGATCGTCCGGGACAGCGAAGAGGAAGCCAAGCGCGAGCTCGATCGAATCACGCAAATGCCGGCCAGGCCGCCCAAGGGTTTCGATAATTTCGACCAGTGGTTGTCTGGGACTCAGCTTGAGCGTGAATTGAAGCTCCAGGAATATTCGGTGTCCAATCGCGGGCTGCGCCCCAATTTCGTCGGCACCCCTGAACTGCTGCGCGAGCGAATCGAGGAATATGCGCATTCCGGGGTTGACCTGCTGTTGCTCCAGATGAGTCCCCAAGAGGAGGAAATGAACCGGTTCGCGGCGCAAGTCATCGCGCCCTATCGGCACGGCACCAATGGAGAAGACGCGTGACGGATGCGGCCCGCAACGGGTCGCTTGACGCAACCCAGGTAGAAAGGATCAATACCATGCAATCGCTCACCAATGACCGGCTCGGCGAAGAATCGCTGCGCTGGAGCCTTGTCGTCATTTTCCTGTTTTTCGGAATTGCCAAATTCGCGGCCTATGAGGCGGAAGGAGTCCAGCAGATTGCCGAACATTACTGGCTGTTCGGCTGGCTCTATCCGATTGGCGGACCCCGCTTCGCAAGCAATGTCATCGGCACGCTCGAGCTCTCGACGGCGACCTTCCTGGCGCTGGGTGCGCGCTACAGCAAATTGTCACTACTCGGCGGGGCCATGGGCGTGTGCACTTTCCTCGTCACGTTGAGTTTCATGATCGGAGTCCCGCTGTTCGAAAAAGGCTATGGCTTTCCCTTCATCGGGTCGACTGCGCAGTTCCTCTTGAAAGACCTCGGGCTGCTCGCGGGCTGTTTCAATATCGTCCTGTTCGCGCGGCGTCGGATCGGCTTGGCGGTCGCTTAAACATCGTCGAACCGGACCGTCGAATGGCGAGTCCGGTCAACCCTCAGGCTGGTCACGTCGGGGCGGCTGTAATGCCCGGCAACGTCGAAATTCTGTCGTTCGCGGCGAACCTCGCGGTGGTCGAGCGCGGCAATGATCAAAAGCTCGCGATCCACCTGCGGAGCGACCACCCACTCGCCTCGAGGATTGGCGATTGCCGACCCGCCGTTGGCGAGAAAATCCTTGCCCGACTGGCGCATCGCTGCGGCCGGTGCGAATCCCGCCGGCACGTCGTCCTGGCGCATCAGCGAAGATGCGGAAACCACGAAGCTCCGGCTTTCCCGGGCGATGAAGCGGGTGATGTCCGCGGTATTATGCTCGCCGCCGGGCCACACCGCGACGTGCAAATTCTCGCCCTGGCCGTACAACGCCGCCCGCGGCAATGGCATCCAGTTCTCGAAACAGTTGAGGCCGCCCACTCGGAACGGTCCGCAATCATGAACCCGAAGGCCATGCCCGTCGCCAGGGGCCCACACCAGCCGCTCCTCGTGGGTCGGCTGCAACTTGCGATGGACGCTGGCGATCGCGCCGTCAGCCGAGATGTGAACGAGACTGCAGTAGAGGCTGTGGCCGCCGCGGTCGCTAGCCCGTTCGACAATCCCCAGATAGATCGCCATCGCCCCGGCGCGCGCAACCTCGCACAGCGGTTCAAGGTCGCCGCGTTCAATGACGACCCCTTGCTCGAGGTAATCCGAAAACAGCTGCTTTTGAGCATGGTCGTCAAATCGTGCCGAGTCGCTATGCTCAAGCCAGAACGGGTAACCCGGCACCAGCGCTTCACCGAACACGACCAGCTGGCAACCTTCCGAAGCCGCCTGCCCAGCGGTGGCCGCCACCTTGTCGAGCGTGCGATCGCGGTCGAGCCACGCCGGTGCTATCTGTGCGGCTCCGACGACCAGCCGGTCTTTCGGCTCTACCTGCCCCGCTTGATGCTTCAGGATTTCGATCACGCTCCAACCTTCCGTTCCGTCGCGACCTGCGGCTTTTCGGAAAGTGGCATGAACCCGATGCCACTTCCACTGCCGCGCGCCGAAATATCAAACCCGCTGCAAACGCTTCCGGCAGTGTCCGACCGACTCAGGCGCCGGTCAAGTCGGCGAGACGGTCTTCAGCGTCTGAAATGGCAGCCAATAGGGGTTTCTTCGACTTCAGCGCATAAGCCAATCCGATCCCGCCCTGGATTCTGACCAACATCGCAACCGCCTCTCTCGACGCCTCGCGTTTGGCCAGTCCGGAGTCCCGAAATTGGGCGCTGAGCCATTGAATCTGCCTTTTAAGCAGGTCTCCGGCAAGACTTTCCGTTTCCGATCGCACGCCTTGGAAATCGCGCACCAGCGCCGCCAGTGGACAGCCAAGATCGACGTAGGTGACGGCGTTACGGCGCGCTTGGGCAAGGAACGCCGCTATCCGCGCTGCACCGCCGCGGTGACCGGCTTCGATTTCGCTCCGTGCGGCGGATGTCCGGGCGTGCCAATAGTCCAGGACCGCCAGTGCAAGCGCATCCTTGCTTCGAAAATGGTAATAAACATTACCGGTCGGAATGCCGGCCTCATGGGCGACGTCGGCAATAGTGGAATCGCGCAAGCCGATCTTGTGAAACCGTCTTGCCGCAGCCACGGTCAACCGTTCGCGTTGTGAAAGTCCCTGCACGCCCGCGTTTTCAGTCAGCTGACTGGCTGAGTCAACGCCGCGCGGCCAGCCGGCATCTCAAAATAATAAATGTTAGTGCAAACGGTCGTGAAAAATGCCCATTCCGTACGCGCACGAAACGATGCAAGGGAGCGCTTGGGGAAGCCCCAGGGGACGGTTTATGGAAACGCATGCCCATATGCCGATGAACGCTCGGGCGTGGAGCGATTCCTTGTCGTCCCCGCCCGATCTCTGCAGCGCTCAATTGGGGTGGAACGGCGGGCTGGTTCGCCGCTGGCTGGGGACATCGCCGACGATGGTCCAGCCCCAACTCGACCAGCATTATGTCGTCCTTCACCTCGCCGGGGCAAAGCGCGTCAGGCGCAGTCTTGCGCGGCGAAGCAAGACCGTCGACGTGTCAGAAGGATCGCTGTCGATCGTTCCGGCGCGATCGGAGTGGAATTGGCGTACGCAAGGTCCAATCGGTTTCGCCCATCTCTACGTCCCCCCCAGATTTCTCGATCGAATCGTGCAGGAGGATTTCGATCGCGATCCGTCTTCGGTCGCGCTGGGCGAGACAATCGGTCACGTCAGCCCGTCATTGCGTCACTTGTTTGAATCGTTGCTCGACGAGGTCTTGGCGCCGTCGTTTGGACGACGGTTAATGCTGGACAGCCTGTTTCATGCCTTTTCGATGCGCTTGCTGTCGGAATGCTCCAGCTTGTCGCTGCCCGGCCGGACTGCAACGCATCGCATTGCGCCGTTCCGTCTGTGCCGAGTGATCGACTTCGTGCAGGCCAATCTCGCGGGCGATCTCGCGCTTCAGGATCTGGCCGACGTCGCCGGCGCCAGCCGTTTTCATTTTGCCCGTGCGTTTCGCGAAGCGACCGGATTGCCGCCCTACCGCTACGTCGTTCAGCGCCGAGTCGAAGCTGCCAAGGCGCTGCTGATTGGAAGCGATCTGCCGCTTGCGGACGTCGCCGACCGCACCGGTTTTCGAAGCGCCGCACAGCTGACGGTGATGTTCAAGCGCGCATTTGGAGCGACTCCGTCCCAATTCCGGCGGCAACGCTAGCGGACAATGGGCTTGGACCCGCTCGATCGGGCCGCCATCCCAACCTGTTTCAAGCCTGAAAAACCACGCTCGATTGCGCGGGCCCCAGTCGCCTTGCGCAAATGCCGCCAGAGCGGGCCCACCACCGGAACAGTAGCGCCATTATGCGCTTACATGAATCATCGTCCTGTCGCCGATACGGGGGGAGGCGAACGTAGAAAAAAGGATCAAGACGATGAACCCATTCATTCGCGCGCGCAGGCTTGCTCTGCTCGCCTCGATCACGGTCATTGCAGCAGCGCCAGGGTCGCAAGCGATTGCGTCCGACCACATCGATGCCCCGGCGATAGCGCAGGACCGAGGCTCCGATCTTGCCGACACATATGCATTCCTCGACCCCAACGACAATTCGCGGGTGGTGCTGATCATGAGCACCCAGGACTTTATCGTTTCGGGCGAGCATTTTGGAATGCCGATCTTCGACAGCAATATCCGCTATCGCTTCGAAATCGAGAATAGCGGCGATGCCAAACCGGATACGTTTGTCGACATTTATTATTCGCCGGGTCTTGGCCGGCAAATGCCGCAGAACGTCCGGGTCGAGCTTCCTGGCGGCCACAAGTTTGACGCCATCACGACCATTTCGACCCAGGAATATCGGGCTCCACCGCAGGTTGTCACGACCGACCCGAAGACCGGCGCCCAATTCTTCGGCGGCAATGCGGACGATCCGTTCTTCCTCGACGACACCGGCGCCAACCGACTGGTGGCATCGATCGGCGCCGGGCGTCCGAACAAGGCTTTGCTGTCCGAACGCGGGCGTGACACATATGCCGGCTTCAATACGCTGATCACCGCGGTCAGCATCCCAGCCGCGCTTCTGCGCGGTCGCGCCGGCAATGTCATCGGCATCAACGCGGTGACTCAACGGCGTGAGCGACAGAAATTGTCTGCGGGCGGGGAGATCGAGGGTGGCGGCGACTGGGTGACGGTCGATCGCGACGGCAACCCGCTGGTCAACAACGGCCTTATCCCGGCGCCGCGCAAGAACGAATATAACGGCGCCTCGACCGAAGATGATGCCAAGGGCCGGTTCAAGGCCGACATCGTCAAGTCGCTCCAGGCGGCGGGCACCGATGCGGCGCACATCGCCATGCTTGGCAAGATGACGGTCGACAACGGCGACATCCTTCGGCTCAGTCTTGCAGTTCCCAATCGCGGTCCGCAAGGCGGCAGTAACAAGGATGGCGGCTTCGGTCACATGGGCGGACGCCGGCTGGTCGACGATGTCGTCGACATGACGTTCACCGTCATCAACAACGGCAAGCCCTTGGGCGACCGGGTCAATCGTAACGAAGTGCCGTTTCGCAATCGCTTCCCGTTCGTCGCCGATCCGCATCAGCCGTTCCCGCCCGGCAACAGCCCAGAGGATCTGACGCGCCAGTGATATCGCGGCTTACGAAAAGGGAGCCCGCCGGTTTCGCGGGCTCCCGCCTTTCCTTCATCGCCAATGGCAGCCTGCAAGGACGCATCATGCCCAGTGCGAAATGGCTGGCGCTGTGCGTTGCTTTGGCAACGCCGGCGACCGCCCATGATTTCTGGCTCAATCCGCAACGCTTCTGGGTCGCGCCCGGCGCCTCGCTTCCGGCGACCCTGCTGGTTGGCCACGGCCAGTTCCGTCAGCGCTCGCCGATTCCTCAGGAGCGGATTCACGAATTGCGCACCTTGGGTCCCGGCGGAGTCATCGATCAATTGGGCGGCCTGCACATGGCTCAGGGACCGGAGGATCTTCAGCTGAGCTTGAAGACGCCCGGCACTCAAGTCGCCGCGCTAAGCACCAATTTCTCGGCCACGAATTTACCGTCCATCCGTTTCAACGACTATCTTCAAGCGGAGGGGCTCACTCCGGCCATTCAATGGCGGGCGCGGACCGGGACCGCCGATTCGCCCGGCCGCGAACTCTACAGCCGCCGCGCCAAGGCGCTGATCCAGGTCGGGCCGCCGGCGGCCGCAAGCTCGGGCGTGATCACTCGTCCGATCGGCCTGACCCTGGAGATCGTGCCGGATAAGAATCCCTATCTGCTCAAGCTTCCGGCCAGGCTTCCGGTGCGCATATTCTATCACTCGCGGCCGCTCGCCGGTGCCTTGGTCAAACTCACCGATCTCGCTGCCGACGACAAGCCCGTCGAAATGCATCGCAGCGACAGTTCGGGACGAGTCGCGTTCACGATTCCCAAGCGGGGAAACTGGCTGATCAACGTCATCTGGACGCGGCCCACGCCGCGGTCGAACGCCGCGGATTTCGAAACGACCTTTTCAAGCCTGTCGTTCGGCTACCCATAAAACTGCTGTTGCGGCGGTAGCTCAACGCCCGCGTTCGACCCGCTGCGCAATCTAGATCGTTTGCGGACCGATATTCATGACCCGCGCCGCCAGCTCGCCAAGGCCCGCGCCATATGCGCTTGGCGAAATCCCCGCCCTTCAAGCAGCCGCCGCCAGTCGGCGCGATGGTCGAAATGCTGAAGCTGGACATGGTAATAATTGATATATTCCAGCCCGGCCAGGAGGATGACGAGCGCGGCGACGCTGGTGGACATCGACCAGCCACGAACGGCGATCAGGGCCAGGTCACCGATCGCCGCCGAAGCGACGATCACCAGCATTGGCCGCTGTGCGGCGGCGGCGATCTTCATCGCCCGGTTCATCGGCGAAGAATTGCGTTCAATCCGCGCGGCCACCGCCAGCCAGTAAAGCGCGCCGACGATCAAACCGATGACCACGCCAAGATTGGCCAGCAGCAGCACGGCTCCACCAGCCAGGTCTCGAGGCCAGCCGAAATAGGTCGCGACACCCGGCACCAGGACGGCGTTGAACGCTTCGAGCCTGCCGTAAGAGCGAAAGTCGCGGAGGCGATGGGGTGCGGGAGCAATTTTGCGCACAAAGATGGCCTTAGCGAAAATTCAGCGCGTGGATCAGTGCCAGCGCCATCGCCGCCAGGACCAGCAGCGACAAAGTCACCACCAGCGTCACGCGCGGCCCGGCCCTGGCGACCGCGCGCATATCGACCCCAAGCCCGAGCGCGGCCATGGCGAGGATGGTCAGCCAGGTGGCGATGGTAGAGAGCGGCTGGAGCAGCGCCTGCGGGATCATTCCAAGAGATCGCGCTCCGGCAAGCAGGATGAATCCGATGATGAACCACGGCACCAATTTGTGCAGTGGCGGGCGGCCGGCACTCGGGCGATCGCCCGCGGTCACGGCGGGAGCAGGTTCATCAGTCTCTTCACGCAGCTTTGGCGCCAGCAGCGACAGGGCGAGTACGACCGGCCCAAGCATGAGCACGCGCACCAGCTTGACCAGGGTCCCGACCTGCGCCGCGAGCGCGCCGACCGGAAGGGTCGCCGCGAGCACCTGCGGGACGGCATAGACGG
>JBDSRE010000016.1:0-4204 GCA_039929465.1 Sphingomicrobium sp.
ATATTAACCTTAATGGACATGGTTAGCAAGTCATTTACCATATTCGGATGGCGGGCGTGAAAGCGCAGCGTGGCGAGACGGCAAGACGGAAGATTAAGCGGCGCTACGCTTGCGGTCTGTGGCGAGGCGCCTGGCGAGGCTTTCAAGGCTCATCGGGCGACCGATCGCATAGCCTTGGGCGATGTCACAATTCATCTCGGTCAAAAGGTCGACAATTTCGCGCTGCTCGGCGCCTTCCGCGACCACTCGGCGGCCGAGCGAATGGGCAAGCTCGATGGTCGATTGGACCATCAGGCGGTCGCTGCGGCTATCGACGATGCCTTTGACAAAACTCTGGTCGATCTTGATCTCGTTGGCCGGCACCCGTTTGAGATAATCGAGGGTCGATAGGCCAGTACCGTAATCGTCGATCGAAATGCCGACTCCCAGATCGCGCAATCGGCCGATCATATCCAACCCTTCACCAGAACTCGCGAGCGCCGCGGTCTCGGTCAGCTCGAGGATCAAATATTTGGGCGCAAGCCCGTGCCTGGCGAGGAGCGCGGACAACCGCAGGACGAAGCCCTTGTCGCTCATCACCGATGCCGACATGTTCACGGCCATTTCGAATTCGCCGTCGCGGCGATTGATCTGGGCGGCATTCTTGACCGCTTGTTCAAGCACGAAATCGGTAAGCTTGCCGATGCGGTTATGCTGTTCGGCGGCAGCGACGAATTCGGACGCCGCGATCGGGCCCTTCTCGGGATGAGTCCAGCGGGCCAGCGCCTCGGCGCCGACAATGCGCTTGGTCGCGAGTTCCAGCTTGGGTTGGTAGGCAACCCACACTTCACCCTTGTCGATCGCTTGATCGAGCTGGCTAAGCATCGACAGTCGCCACGACGCATTTTGAAGCGATTCCGGATCGTGATGGCGCCACTTCAGACCATCACGCGCGGCCTCGTCGGCGGCGACCAGCGCGCTAGCCAGGCGGCTGGAAATCGAGCGGCCGCTGCCCACTTCTACCCCAAAGGTGACCGCCAGATCGACCGAAAGCTTGCCGACCCGCGCCGGATTGCGAAATAAGGCGTGGAGAGCCTCCAGGTGGTTGCCGAACGGGTCTCCGGGTTCGGCAAACCACACAAAAATTCCGCCATCGCCCTGATAAATCGTGCGGCTGCTGGTCCCGACTGCGAGCCGCGAGACGATCTGATCGACCAGTTGACGTTCATTGCCGGGCGGGAGCGTTGAGAGCGCCTCTTCATAATTAAGCAGCCGGGCGGCAACGATCGCCTTATTGCGTCCCGGCCGATGTGCCTGGAGGGCATTGAGGTTGGGAAGTTTCGATACGGCGTTGACCAGTCCACGCTGTTTCGCTTGGCGCCACCCGAGCGCGCCGAGCGTGATGGCAAGGATGAACAGGCTTGGCGTCACATCCACGAATATCAGCCGCGCTTCAAAAAATAGCGGGACCACCAGCAATACGGCGATCGCCGCGCTAAGGCAGGCGTACTTCCACTGCGGTTGATGGCGCGACATGGCGAACGCCGCGGCGCCGAACGCAAGCAAGGCTGGCATCCACCAAGGGACATCGGTCGGGATCCCCCGCCGCAGCGTCTCGCCGCCCAGTGCGTGGACCTGAACGCCGTAAGCGAGTCCGTGTCCGGGGATGAAGAAATTGTCGTTGAGCACATCGGCGGCGGTGCCGATGATCACGTTCTTCCCCTTCAACTTCGAATCCGCAATGCGACCGTTGAGCACCTCGACCGCGGAATAAGTCGGAATGGATTCGACGTCGGTTGAATAATCAATTGGGAAGGTCACGTCGGCCGGGCCGTCGATGTCTGCAAGGGCCGCCGCGAACGACCGTATTTTCTCTCCGTCGAAGTTCGTTCCGTAGGGGATGCGCCAGATCGCGTTCTGATAATTGTAGCGGTAGCTCGCGAGGCCGAGTTTGGAGTGCGCCCGGAAGGCAGGGATTGGTCCGCTTTCCCGGCGAACCAATTTGCCGGTCGATCCGCTGGTAGAGCGGGTGAATAGCGAGACATTTCCGGCCCGCTGAAGCGCCGCCGCGAACCGTGCGTCGTCCACCGGGTTGGAGCGGAAGGAGAAGTTGATGTCGAACAGGACCTGTTTCGGCTCGGCGGCGGAGATGCGGTCGAGCAACGCAGCGTCAATCCGCCTCGGCCACGGCCAGTTGCCGACTTCGTGCAAGGATTTATCGTCGATCGCGACAATGACGATATCGCCGCTGGCGGAATGCTTATGGAAGCCATTGCGTGTTATGCGCAGCCAGTCCTCGGCGATCTCACCGAAGCCGATGAGGCCGAAGATGAGGCCTGCAACCGCGGTCCACAGAAGCAATTTCCATGGCGTCGGTTCTGGGGCGGATACTGCGCTTTTAGGCACTTCGGCGCTGGTCCTTGCAACTACGTCCATTCCGCATTGGCAGCGAAAGGTTAGGAAATCGGAAACCTCGTTTCGATGTGCGACTTAAAAATGCGCCTCTCGACAGCGTTCGGGATCGGCGGCACAACGCGCTCCGCAATCCGATAACCAGCGGGGCATTCATGGACTTCATCTCGATCCTGTCGATTTTCGTGCTCGCCTGCTTCGTCGGCTATTTCGTGGTGTGGTCGGTGACCCCGGCGCTGCACACGCCGCTGATGGCGGTGACCAACGCCATTTCGTCGGTCATCATCGTCGGCGCGCTGATCGCCGCGGCGGCGGCCGGCAATGCGACGTCGAAGTGGCTCGGTCTGGTCGCGGTGGCGCTTGCAAGCGTCAACATCTTCGGCGGCTTCGCGGTGACCCAGCGAATGCTTGCGATGTACAGGAAGAGGGAGCGCCAGCCGGGCGGGAAGACCGATGGTTGAAGCGGCCCACGCCGTCCCCGCCTGGGTACTGATCGCCTATCTGATCACCGGGGTCTGCTTCATCCTCGCGCTGCGCGGGCTGTCGAGCCCCGAAAGCAGCCGCCGTGGCAATAGGCTCGGCATGATCGGCATGGGAATCGCGGTCGGGACGACACTGATCGTCCGCCAGATCGCGTCGCTACCGGAAATCGTCGCCGCGATGGCGATCGGCGGTGGCATCGGCCTGGTCACCGCCCGGCGCATCCAGATGACCGCGATGCCGCAATTGGTCGCCGCCTTCCACAGCCTCGTCGGAATGGCCGCGGTGCTGGTCGGCGCGGCGGCGTTCCTCAATCCGGGTGCGTTCGGGATCCTCGGTCCCGACGGGATTCACGATCTCAGCGCGGTCGAACTCGGCCTCGGCGTTGCAATCGGCGCGATCACGTTCAGCGGTTCGGTCATCGCCTTCCTCAAATTGAACGGCAATATGAGCGGCAAGCCGATCCTGCTGCCGCTGCGCCATGTCATCAATCTGGCAACTTTGGCGTCGATCCTCGGGCTGATCGCTTATTTCACCCTTGATCAGTCGCCGTGGGTGTTCTTCACCGTCGCCGGCCTCAGCTTCCTCATCGGCTTCCTGCTGATCATTCCAATCGGCGGGGCCGACATGCCGGTCGTGGTGAGCATGCTCAATAGTTACTCGGGCTGGGCGGCGGCGGCGATGGGCTTCACGCTGCACAACAGCGCGATGATCATCACCGGGGCCCTGGTCGGAAGTTCGGGCGCAATTCTAAGCTACATCATGTGCCGGGCGATGAACCGAAGCTTCATAAGCGTCATCGCCGGCGGCTTCGGCGGCGATTCGGTGGTTGCCGGGGGTGGGGCCGCGATCGACCGCCCGTACAAGCGCGGATCGGCGGAGGACGCGGCCTTCATGCTCAGTCAAGCCGACAAGGTCATCATCGTTCCCGGCTATGGCATGGCGGTAAGCCAGGCGCAGCACGCGCTGCGCGACATGGCCGACATGCTCAAGAAGCAGGGGGTCGAGGTCAAATATGCGATCCATCCCGTCGCCGGGAGAATGCCGGGGCACATGAACGTGCTCCTCGCCGAGGCCAATGTCCCCTATGACGAGGTGTTCGAGCTTGAGGATATCAACAGCGAGTTCTCCCAGGCCGACGTCGCCTTCGTCATCGGCGCCAATGACGTCACCAACCCGTCGGCCAAGACCGACAAGACCTCGCCCATCTACGGCATGCCGGTGCTCGACGTCGAAAAAGCGCGCACGACGTTGTTCATCAAACGCTCGATGGGCGGTGCGGGCTATGCCGGGGTCGATAATGAATTGTTCTACCGCGACGGCACCATGATGC
>JBDSRE010000017.1:0-12872 GCA_039929465.1 Sphingomicrobium sp.
CAGCGCGAACAGTCGAATTGCAATCGGCGCAACCAACAGCATTGCGGCGACGTTTGCGAAAGGTAAATCGAAAGGGGCCAAATGAACGTTTCCGACCTGTTATTGACGATCCTCGCCGATCACGGAGTCGAGCATCTGTTCGGCATCCCTGGCGACGCGATCAACGACGTCATGGATGCGATCCGCCGAAGCGACCGGATGCGCTTCATCCAGGTTCGTCATGAGGAGGCCGGGGCCTTCGCCGCTTCGGCCCAGGCCAAGCTGACGGGCAAGCTCGCGGTATGCATGGGCACCGCCGGCCCCGGTGCGATACACCTCCTCAACGGCCTTTACGATGCGAGGATGGATCATGCGCCGGTGCTGGCGATAACCGGCCAGGTCGCGACCGGATTCATTGGCACTTCCTATCATCAGGAAGTCGATACTCACCGCCTGTTCGCCGACGTCTCCTGCTTCAACGAGACGGTCACGACGCCCGACCAATTGCCCGCCCTCATGCAGGAAGCCTGCCGAGCGGCGATCGCGCATCGCTCGGTTGCTCACTTGTCGCTTCCAACCAACATCTCCAACCTCAGGGTCAAGCTCGACACCGACCAACTCAAGACGTTTTCCACACCCGGCGCGATCCTTCCCAATCCGGCGGATTGCCGGGCCGCGGCGGCACTTCTTCAAGCGGCGGAGAGACCGACGATCTTGGCCGGTATCGGATGCGCCGACGCCCGCGACGAACTGATCGGCCTTGCCACGCACATCCAGGCGCCAATTGTCCGCACGCTTAGAGCCAAGGATTTCATCGACGACGACGACCCGATGTGCGTCGGCGGCGCGGGATTGCTCGGCGGCGCTCCGGGAGTCGCGGCACTGGCCGATTGCGATGTCCTGCTGATGGCCGGAACGGACTTTCCCTACCATGATTTTTATCCTGACCATGCCAAGGTCATCCAGATCGATCACGAGGGAACTCGGGTCGGGCGCCGAAAGGCCGTGAATATCGGGTTGATTGGCGATGCCAAGCCCACATTGCAGGCCTTGCGTGACCAGCTTGAACCCGTCGCCAAACGGTCGTTTTACGACCATTCGGCCAAGGCGATGGAGCGGTGGCGAAAGCGGCGCGATGCGCTGGAAGCTGGCGATGACACGCCGATCCGGCCGCAGCGCCTGCTGGCCGAAGTTTCGTCCTGCGCGCCCGACGATGCGATCTTTCTGATCGACACCGGGACGTCGACGGCGTGGTCGGCGAGGCACCTCAAGGTTGGCGCCGATCAGCGTTTCACGCTCTCCGGGGGACTGGCCTCGATGGCGTTTGCACTTTCGGGCTCGATCGGGGCGCAGCTGGCTTTTCCCGGTCGCACCGTCATCGCGATCGCCGGTGACGGCGCGTTCGGCATGCTCATGGCCGATTTCGTCACTGCGGTGCGCTATGAGCTGCCAATCAACGTCGTCGTTCTGCGCAATGAGAAGCTTGCATTCATCACGCTCGAACAGGAAGCATCGGGCCTTCCCGAGTTCGGAACTGAACTCGCCAATCCCGATTATGCCGCTTTTGCGACGGATTGCGGTGGCCTTGGAATCGCGGTGGACAAGCCCGAGGATATCCGGCCGGCGCTCGAACGCGCCTTCGCCGATCCGCGACCGGCCTTGATCGACGTCTCGGTTGACCCCGACGCGCTGATCCTCCCGCCCAAGATCAAACTTGGTCAGGTCGCCAAATTCTCTGTCGCCAAAGTCAGGGAGGCGCTTGAAAAGTGGTGAATTAGCGGAGTGCGCGGACCATTGCCGCTGACGCCTAGCCGACCTAAATGGCGCGCATGAGCAACAGCATTTCCAGTCGCCTGATCGTCCTTGGTTCGGGTCCGGCCGGCTACACCGCCGCAATTTACGCCGCCCGAGCGGGAATGAACCCGGTCGTCATCCAGGGCATCCAGCCCGGCGGTCAGCTGACCACCACCACCGATGTCGAAAATTACCCGGGTTTCCGCGATGTCATTCAGGGTCCGTGGCTGATGGAGGAAATGCAGGCCCAGGCCGAGCATGTCGGAACCAAGGTCGTATGGGACCATATCAGCGCGGTTGACCTTACACGCCGCCCGTTCCGGCTGACCGGGGACGGTGGCACGACGTATGTTGCCGATGCACTGGTCATCGCCACTGGCGCTCAGGCCAAATGGCTTGGCCTGCCATCGGAAGAACATATGAAGGGCAAGGGTGCTTCGGCTTGCGCCACCTGCGACGGCTTTTTCTATCGCGGCAAGAAGGTTGCGGTGATCGGCGGCGGCAATACCGCGGTCGAAGAAGCGCTGTACCTCACCAATCACAGCCATGACGTCACCCTGATCCACCGCCGCGATTCGCTACGCGCCGAAAAAATCCTCCAGGACCGGCTGTTCGCGCATCCCAATATCAAGGTCATCTGGGACAGCGAAGTGGCCGAATTCGTCAGTGGCGGCGAGCCCGAGGCGCTCACCGGGCTCGACTTGCGCAACAAGCGCACCGGCGAGATCAGCCGGATCGACGTTGAAGGAGCGTTCGTCGCCATCGGCCACTCACCCGCGACCGAGTTATTCGCCGGCCAGCTGACCCTCGATTCCGAAGGTTATATCGAGGTTGAGGTGGGGACGACCCGGACCAATATTTCGGGCGTGTTCGCCTGCGGTGACGTCATGGACAAGATTTACCGCCAGGCGGTGACCGCTGCCGGAACCGGGTGCATGGCCGCGCTCGATGCCGAGAAATTCCTCGCTTCCGAAGAATATGAGGCAATCGCCGCCGAATAAGCAGGTTCAGGCGGACTCAGGGTAGCTGGCGCCAGCGAAAAACAGTCCGTGTGGGGGGGCGTTGAAGCCGAGCGCGGCGCGGTCGCGGGCATCGAGCGCCGCCTTCATGTCATCCGGCGACCATTGACCCCGTCCGACCATTGCCAGGCATCCGGTCATCGAACGCACCTGGTGGTGGAGGAAGCTGCGCGCTGCGGCGCGGATGTGCACTTCGTCGCCAATCGCCTCGATGTCGAGCCGGTCGAGCGTCTTGACCGGGCTCGCCGACTGGCAATGGACCGAGCGAAAAGTGGTGAAGTCGTGGTGACCGATGAGGTGGCTCGCGGCTTCCCGCATCGCAGAAAGATTGAGCGGCGAGGGTAGGTGCCACACTCGGTTGCGGTCGAGCGTGGGCGGCGCCTTGCGGCTCAATATCCGGTAAAAATACCGCCTTCCGGTGCATGAAAAGCGCGCGTGCCAATCGTCGGCCACCGGCTCGGAGTCGAGGATCGCAATCGGCAGCGGGCGGACCAGCGCGTTCAACCCTTCTCTGAGACGGTGGGGAGTGACGTCACGCGCAATATCGACATGGGCAGGCATGGCGAGAGCGTGGACCCCGGTGTCGGTACGCCCGGCCCCGGTAAAAGGCGTGCGCTTGCTCATCATCCGTGCCAGCGCCTCCTCGAGCGCCTGCTGAACAGTCATGCCCTGGTCCTGCCGCTGCCAGCCGAGGAACGGTGTCCCGTCATATTCGATAGTCAGCCGCCAGCGGGTCATTGGCGCCAGCGGGTCATTTGAGGGTCGTGCCTACGGGAACCGGGAAACCGCGCAGCAATTCGCTGGGTGTCATTGGCCCACGCCCAGCGCGCTGGACTTTCAGCGGTCGGACGTAGCCTTGACCACAAGCGATGTTGAGGGAATCGTCGAGCACTTTTCCGGGGGCGCCTGAGGCGTCGTCACCGAGCGTCGCGTCAAGCAGTTTAATGCGCTCGCCTGCCATCTCGAACCAGGCGCCAGGGGCGGGGGCAAAGGCCCGTATCTGGCGAAGGACGGCGACTGCGGATTGCGACCAGTTGATGCGCGTTTCGCCCTTGTCTACTTTCGCCGCATAGGTCGCGCCGCTTTCCGGCTGGGCTTGCGGCGGCGTCGGATACGAAAGCCAATCTAGCAAGGCATGAGCACCTAGTTTCCCCAGTTCGTCCGTTACTTGCCCTGCATTCCTGTTACTGATCGTAATCTTTCGCTTAAGCATCATTGGCCCGGTATCCAACCCCTCGTCCATGCGCATGATGGTCACCCCGGTGACGTCATCGCCGGCGAGGATTGCGCGCTGGATCGGCGCCGCCCCGCGCCACCGCGGCAGCAAGGAAGCATGGACGTTGATGCAGCCGCTTTTGGGCGCTTCAAGAATTTCTCGCGGGAGAACCAGACCGTAGGCCGCAACCACCGCCAGATCGGCGTCGAGCGCCGCGAACTCCGCCTGCGCCTCGGGCGCGCGAAGCGAGCGCGGGGTGTGTACCGGGAGGCCCAGCGCCTCCGCAGCCAAGTGCACCGCGGTCTTGCGCTCGGCCTTGCCACGGCCGGCGGGGCGCGGCGGCTGGCAATAGGCCGCGACGACCTCGTGACCCGCCCTAACCAGCGCCTCGAGGCTTGGCACGGCGAAGTCCGGCGATCCCATGAAGATGATCCGCATGCCGCGCCCTATGGCCGGACTTGCCCGGTGCGCCAAGCGCCCTAAGTGTTGGCAACCATGGCATCGCAGGAAATCGAGGCATTGGCGCAAGCACTGGCGCGGCTCCCGGGGCTCGGCCCGCGGTCGGCTCGGCGTGCGGTGCTGCATTTGATGAAACGCCGCGAAAGTGCGTTGCAGCCGTTGCTCGCGGCGCTCAAGTCGGTGTCGGCCAACCTCACCACCTGCTCGACCTGTGGCAACGTCGATACTGTCGACCCCTGCGCCATCTGCCGCGACCCGCGCCGCGACGACAAGATGCTGTGCGTGGTCGAAGAAGTCGCCGATTTATGGGCGCTTGACCGATCGCGGCTGTTTCCAGGTCGCTATCACGTCCTTGGCGGTCGCTTGAGCGCGCTCGATGGGGTTCGGCCCGAGGACCTTGGGATCGACAATCTGGTGAGGCGCGTCGCGGCCGGCGGTTTCGACGAGGTCGTGCTCGCGATGAACGCCACCCTGGAGGGCCAGACCACTGCCCACTACCTCGCCGAGCGCCTGGAAAAATTCCCTATTCGGGTAAGCCAGTTGGCGCACGGGCTTCCGGTTGGCGGCGAGCTCGACTATCTCGACGAGGGAACGCTCGCCCAAGCCTTGCGCGCGCGGCGCCCGATCGCTTGAACCCCTTCACGTGAAAGACTAAATTGCCGTCATGGCCATTCGCCGAATCTTTGAGACGCCCGATCCCGTCCTGCGCCAGATATCTCGGCCGGTGGACAAGTTCGACGATGCGTTGAAGTTGCTCGTCGATGACATGTTCGAAACGATGTACGCTGCGCCAGGGATCGGCCTTGCAGCGGTTCAGGTCGGAGAGCCGGTTCGGCTGCTGGTGATCGATTTGCAGGAGCCGGAGGAAGAGGGCGGTCCACCGGTCCACGATCCGCGGGTTTACGTCAATCCGGAGATCCTTTGGGCTTCGGATTCGGATATTCCTTACACTGAAGGCTGCCTATCGGTGCCCGAACAATATGCCGAGGTCATGCGTCCCGAGCGGATCCGCGCCAAGTGGCAGGATATCACGGGGAAATCCTACGACGAGGAGATCGAGGGGTTGCTCGCGGTCTGCATTCAGCATGAGATGGACCATCTAGAGGGCGTGCTGTTCATCGACCGCCTCTCCCGCCTCAAGCGCGACATGGTGCTCAAGAAGCTTGCCAAATGGCGTAAGGACCAGATGGTCGCGGCTTGATGAACGACGAAATTTCCCGTTCGTCCTGAGCGGAGTCGAAGGGCGTCCTTCGACTGCGCGCGGCGCGTTCCACTCAGAATGTACGGGCGGGTGAGTAACTCAGCGCCCGATTGATTCGGCCGCTTTGCGGCAATCCTCGGCGCATTCGCGGCACATTTGTGCGCACAGCTTGCAATGTTCCATGTCGTGCTTCTCGCATTCGGCCGCGCATTGGTCGCAGACGCGCGCGCAAAATTCGAGCATTTCGGTGAGCACCTGCTCGTTACCCCCGGTGCGCCTCAGGCCCAACCGGGTAGTCGCCTCGCACACGTCGGCGCAGTCGCTGCACAATCGGATGCACTGGGCCATGTCCATTTTTTCGGCGGCGCAGGCGTCGGCACAGCTGAGGCACATCTTGGCGCAATACATGGCGTGGTGAACTGCATCGCCAAGCGCCTGGTTAACGTGCCCCGACTTGACGACGTCGGGGTGGAGCGAAATCATCTTGCGAATGGACATGGAATTTTTCTCCCTCGGTTCGGCCAACCTATAGCTTGAGCATCGGCTCCGTCACGCTTAAAGTTCGCGCAATGTTCCGGGAGTGGATGATTCAATGACCGTTGGTTTCGCGATCGTCCTCGCGCTTGCCGCTCTGGCCGCCGGGGCGCTGATCGGCTGGCTGATCGGATCGCGCACGGCGGGCGAGGGTAAAGCGGTGGCCGATGCGCTCCGGATGCAATTGGATGAAGTGGTCAAGGAGCGCGATGTAAACCGCACCGCGGTGCAGGATTTGGCCGGCCTGCGGGCGGCGGCCGAGGAGCGCGAACGCTCGTTCGAGCTGCGGCTGGCCGAGTTCAAGGAAGCGAAGGAGGCGCTGGGCGCACAATTCGCCGAGGTCGGAGGAAAATTGCTCGATAGCGCACAGAAGCATTTTCTCGAACGCGCGGACCAAAGGTTCAAGCAGTCTGAGGAAAAATCCGATATCAATCTCAAGGCGTTGCTACAGCCTGTTCATGACCGGTTGCAACGATATGAGGAGGTCGTCACCAAGGTGGAGGTCGAACGGCGCAAGGATTTCGGCCTTCTCACCGGCCACATCGAAGCGATGAAAAGCGGCACAGAACGCGTGTCCGCAGAGGCCGCGAAGCTGGTCAATGCGCTTCGCAATGCACCGAAAGCACGCGGTCGTTGGGGTGAACAGCAACTCCGTAACGTACTCGAAAGCTGCGGTTTGTCCGAACATGCCGATTTCGCGACCGAAGTCACCCGTACCGACGAGGATGGCGGGCGCCTCCGCCCCGACGTCATTCTTCGAATTCCGGGCGGCCAGAGCCTGGTGATCGACGCCAAAGTCAGCCTCAATGCCTATCAGGACGCTTTTGGGGCGATCGACGAGGATCAGCGCGGTGTTCACCTCACCGCCCACGCCGCCGCGATCAAGTCGCACGTCAACTCGCTCGGTAACAAGGCGTATTGGGCGCAGTTCGATGAAGCGCCGGATTATGTCGTGATGTTCATTCCTGGCGAGCATTTTCTATCTGCCGCGCTGGAGCAGGACGGGAAGCTGTGGGATTATGCGTTCGATCGGCGCGTACTCCTTGCGACCCCGACTAATTTGATTGCCATTGCCCGGACGGTCGCCGCGGTTTGGAGGCAAGAAAAATTGGCCAAGGAAGCGCGCCAGATCGGTGAATTGGGTAAAGAATTGTACGATCGGCTGGCAAAAGCCGCGCAGGACCTGCGCAAAGTCGGCAGCGGGCTGACCAGCGCGGTCAATAATTACAATAGCTTCGTGTCGTCATTCGAGAGCCGATCACTAGTCACCGCGCGTAAGTTTCGCGAGCTGAATATTGAGCCGAGCGCGCGGGAGATCGAGCTTGTTCCACCGGTCGAGGCGCTTGCGCGATATGCCGACGAAAAGGTTCTTCCGCCACCATCGAACGAGGACGACGCCGCCGCTTGACGTCGCTGCGCGCGCCGCAGCTTAGAGCCCGCCGCAGCCTTCATATTTCTTTCCATCGACCGTCACCTGGACTTTGTCGGGATAGCTTCGGTCACTCATGCCGTCGCTGCAGCGGACGTGCACGATATTCACGTCGATGCGCTGCGTGGCGTAGGTTTCCCCCGCCACCTCGATGATCGAATTGGGTGTGCGCTGGAGGAGCGGCTGAGCATCGGGCGTGGTGAAAGTCAGGTTGATAGGGTCGATCAGGAGGTTCCAGAACGGCTCGGTGCCGAGCGCGTGATAGGGCGCTGGCGGGGGAGCGGGGGCGGTCAGGCAGCCGCTCAGAGCCGCCAGAGGGAAGAGAAGAAGGACTTTTTTCATGGTCCCACAACCATAGCACGCACCGCGCGGTTCCGTCACCGCCAGCTCACGCGAACCTGGAACGCCATCACCGCTGCCGCAATTGCGGCGTTGAGGCTGTCGGCGCGGCCGGCCATTGGAATTTTGACGAGGAGGTCGCACTCGCTTTCATAATCTGCGGGAAGGCCCTGCTGCTCGTTGCCAACGAGGAGGAAGCAGGGCTTTTCGTAATCAGCCGCGAGATAGTCTTCGCTGGCCTTGAGACTGGTGCCCACCAATTGCCCTTCACCCTTACGCAGCCAAGGCAGGAATTCTTCCCATGCCGCCGCCGCAATCGCCTGGGTGAAGACCGCGCCCATCGACGCGCGCACGCCTTCGACCGAAAAGGGATCGGCGCATTGGTCGATGAGGATCAGCCCGCCGGCGCCAACCGCGTCACCGGTGCGCAGGATGGTCCCGATATTGCCGGGGTCGCGCAGCGCCTGCACGACGATCCACAAATCCGATGCGCTTCGGTCGAGGCGATCGAGCCCGGTGTCCGGCTGGCGAAAGGCGGCGAGGACCGTCTGCGGATTGTCCTTGCCCGACATCTTGGAAAGGATGTTGGGGTCGGTTTCGATCGCTTCGCCGCCAGCGGCCTCGGTCGCGGCGATGATCTCGGCGGCCAGTGGATGGCGCCCCCCTTCCGGTGAGAACGCAATGATTTCAGGGAGCAGGCCGCTGTCCCGCGCCTCGACGATGTTGCGCAGCCCCTCGGCCAGGAACAACCCCTCGGCACGGCGCGCCTTCTTGTCGCGCAGCGAGCGCAGGCGTTTGACCGTGGTGTTCGAGAAGGCGCTGACGTGGCGAACCATTATTCCTCGCCGAAGCGCTCCGCGACCAACGCCACCAGTTGTTCGAGTGCGCCATCCGCGCCGTCACCAGCGACATGGATGATGACCGTGTCGCCCTTTGCGGCGCCGAGCATCATCAAGCCCATGATCGAGGTTCCAGTGACCTTGTGACCGTCTTTCTCGACCCAGATTTCATTGCCGAGATCGCTCGCCAAATTGACGAACTTTGCGCTTGCCCGGGCGTGGAGACCGCGCTGGTTGACGATCCTGACCTCGCTGCTGACTGCCCCTTGGGTAGCGGCGCTCAAGCGGCGGCTTCCCCGAGAATTTCGGAAGCGACCGAAATATATTTCCGCCCCGCCTCGCGCGCAGCGGCGACCGCGGCATGGACCGGCATCACCTTGCGCGCGCCCTCAAGCCGGATGAGCATCGGCAAGTTGACTCCGGCGATGACCTCGATGTCTTCGGACTTCATCAGGCTGATGGCGAGATTGGACGGGGTTCCGCCGAACAGATCGGTAAGGATGATCACGCCCTTGCCCAGATCGACCTTGCCGATGGCCTTGGCGATGTCCTTGCGCCGCGCCTCCATGTCGTCGTCGGGGCCGATACAGATCGATTCGATCGCCTCCTGCGGGCCGACCACATGTTCCATCGCGGTGATGAACTCGGCCGCGAGACGGCCATGGGTCACAAGCACCAGTCCAATCATCGGTACAATCGCCTCTTACTCATTCAGCCGCGCCGCTTGATAAACCCCGCTCGATCGCATCTCTCGGCGGTGAAGCCAGATCGCGATGTCGGACATTCGGGGCGAACCCCGACTGTCTCAGCCGCTCGGCGATTTCGACTGCAGCAGCGACCGAACGGTGCCGCCCACCAGTGCACCCGAAAGCGACGGTCACATAATTTTTGCCGGCGGCCCAGTAACGTGGAATCCAGTCGATGAGAAGCGAAACCGTACGCTCGATCATCGCGTTCCAGGCGGGATCACTGGCAATAAATTCAACCACTCGCGGGTCAAGGCCGGTGAGCGGTCGAAGTTTCTCCTCCCAATGCGGATTGGGCAGGAATCGAATGTCGAACACCAGATCGGCGGTGCGCGAAACGCCGCGCGCAAAGCCGAACGAAGCGATCGTCAGAACCGGCTGGTCGCTTGCGCCGAAGCGGCGGATAAGTTCCTCACGCATCGTGGCGGGGCTAAAATCGGTGGAGTCGATAAGGCTGTCGGCGGCCTTGCGCAGCGGGGCGGTGAGATCGCGCTCGCGGCCGATGCCGTCTTCGGCCGGGCGGTCGGGAGCAAGCGGGTGGCGGCGCCGAGAGACGTCGTAGCGGCGAAGCAACTCGCGCTCGGAGCAATCGAGATAGAGGATTTCGGCATCGACCCCCTCGATCGAGCGGATAAGATCGGGCAGCGTCTCGGGATCAAAACCGCGGCTGCGCGAATCCATCGCGACCGCGGCTGGCGCCGCGCGGCATTGCGCGCCGCCGTTGACGAAGGCATCAAGAAGGTCGGCGGGGAGGTTGTCGACAATATCCCAGCCGATATCCTCGAGGGCGTCGAGGACGGTCGACTTGCCCGCACCGGACATGCCGGTGACGAGCAGCAGGCGCGGCCGGGACCGCGCGTCATCCATCAGAATTTGAGACCCATGCGGTCGAGTGCGAGCGCAACCTTGGACGGCGCCGAAGCGGACATCGCATCGATGCTGATAAGCGGGAGCATTACGCCGAGCACTGGCCGCTCGCGAGAGTCGTCAGGAAGCCGCTGGATGTCGCTCGTCAGTTCGACCAGAAGCGCTACAGGAATGTCGCTGCAATGCTCATTCATCTCGACAATTCCGATACCGCGAACTTCGAGCTTGCCGGCGATTCCCGGCGGCGGAGAGGCGAGCAGGCGATCACGGTCGAAGCGGACCACGGTCTGGTCGTCGCTGACGAGGGTGAAGCCGCGGTCGAGCAGGCGCAGGCTGAGGTCCGACTTGCCCGCCCCGGAGGGACCGGTGATGAGCACCGCGCGGCCGTCGATTGCAACCGTGCTGGCGTGAACCGTTTCCGCCGACAGGCGCGGCTGAGCGGGGCCGCCGGAGCGACTCATGCCCGGTCCGCCGCCGGCAGGATGATGGTAAATCGGGCGCCCGAAGGCGCATCGTCACGATCGGCCACGTCAATCTCCCCATCATGCCCTTCGACAATCGCGCGCGCGATCGCAAGCCCTAGCCCTGAATGACGGCCAAAGCCGTCGCCGTCGGGACGGATGCTATGAAACCGGTTAAAGATTTTCTCACGCGAGTCATGGGGCACTCCGGGGCCTTCATCGTCGATCCGAATGCGGACCGTGTCGCCGACCCGTGCAGCGGCGATTTCGATGAGACCGCCGGCAGGTGAGAAACTGATCGCATTGTCGATCAGATTATTGATTGCCCGGGCCAGGCGGTCGGGCTTGCCCATTACTGCCGCGGTATCCTTACGCGGACGGGCGAAGGCGAGCCGGGCGTCGCCTTTTTCGCGCCGACCGTCCCAGCTTGCGACCAATTGCTCAATCACCGGCCCCAAATCGACCCGGTCGAACTGGGCGCGGGCGAGCTCGGCGTCGGTCCGTGCGGCTTCGCTTATATCGTTGATCAACCGGTCGAGCCGGACGACGTCGTCGCTTGCCACTCCCAGCAACTGCTTGCGCAATTTGGGTTCCTTGACTTGTTCGAGCCCCTCGATTGCCGAGCGCAGCGATGCCAGCGGGTTTTTGAGCTCGTGGGTGACGTCGGCGGCGAAGGCCTCGATATTGTCGATCCGATGGCGGAGCGACTGGCTCATGTCGCTGACTGCACGAGCAAGCAGCCCAATCTCGTCGCTGCGCGAAGGCAAGCGCGGGACCCGGACTTCGCGCGACCGGCCGAGACGAACCCGCTGAGCGGCAAGGGCGAGGCGCCGAAGCGGCCGGACGATGGTTCGGGCAAGGAACATCGACAGCAGGACCGAAACGAGGAAGATAACCGCCATCGCGCCTGCGATTATCGCGCGCTGGCTGCGCACGGTCTTGGTAAAGGCGCGATCGTTGTCGGTGGCGAGGAGCACATTTCCGGAAACCGGCACCGCCGCCGAAATCACCGGAGTGAGGTCGGGGGCGCTGCGCACCACAGTCTGCGATGTGCCCGCGCGCCGTGCCTCAAGCGCTTCGGGCCAGGCCTGAACGCGGTCGGTGGCAGGCTCTGCAAAGTCCGGAAGATCGGGCGCGCCGACGACGGCGTTGAAGCCGCGATCGAGGGCGCGGGCGGCATTCTTATTCCACGTCTGGGTCGCCGGGTCGCGCAGGCTGTAGGTCGGACCGGTCACAGCCCAACTGTCGATCAGCAAGCGCCCGTCCGGACCGTAAAGACGAAACCGGCCTTTGGTCGATCCAGACACCGCTGCAAGCAGGCCCGGCCACTGCGCCTTGGGCACATACGCCATCGCCTGGGCGGCGGTGGTCGCCTCGATCCGAGTTTGGCGCACCCGCTCCTTACTCAAGCGATTGCGGAAGACGTCCAGGTACAAAGTGCTGAGCGCGACGAGCAGGATCGTCAGGATATTGACCGCCAGGATTCGGTGCGCCAGCGACCAGCGTCCCGACCAGCTTAGCGACAAATCGGGATCGTCGTCAGACGTCGAAACGGTATCCGACTCCATAGAGGGTTTCGATGGCATCGAAGTCGGGGTCGACGGCGCGGAACTTGCGCCGGATCCGCTTGATGTGGCTGTCGATGGTGCGGTCGTCGACATAAACATCGTCGCTATAGGCGATATCGAGCAATTGGTTACGATTTTTCACGACTCCCGGGCGCTGGGCAAGCGCTTCGAGGATGAGGAACTCGGTCACCGTAAGGCTGACGTTGCCCGGTCCCCAGGAAACCTTGTGCCGCGCCGGGTCCATGATCAGCGCTCCGCGCTCGAGCAACGGGCCCTCGGGCTCGTCGGGATTTGCAGTCCCGTCGCCTCGCGCCAATTCCTGACGACGGAGGATGGCGCGGATTCGGGCGATCAGAAGCCGCTGGGAGAAGGGCTTGGCGATATAATCGTCGGCCCCCAGGGCAAGCCCCATCGCTTCGTC
>JBDSRE010000018.1:0-3388 GCA_039929465.1 Sphingomicrobium sp.
GGCTGAGAGGCAATGGAATCGGCGGTTGCAAGCTGTGCCGCGACCGCGGCGGCGACCCAAACGATCATCGAAAATCCCCCTGCGCCGCCGACGCTTCCGCGCAACGATAGAGCAGAGACTTAGAGAGCGGCCCGATGGGTGTCGAGCGCCCTCATTGAAAAAATCACGCTTTCGCGGCAGGTGAGCCTTTGAACGGCAACATTGCTCCAAGCGCCTCCGTCTGGTGGCCGTTGCTGGCCTCATGCCGGTGGAGGAAATAGTGCGCCGTGATCACCGCTTGTTGTTCAAGCCCATATCGGCTGAACGGTTTTCCGGGTTTGAGCTCATAATCGTAGCGGCAGAACGGGTGGCGCATTAGCGGCAGGAAATAGCGGCCGCGCTTCTGCGCCTGCCACACATGAGTCATTTCGTGGATGAAGAATCCTTGGGCGGAGAGCGGCTCGGCAGCGAAGTCTTCCGACCAACCGCCGCCGTCGGGGTGGAAATAGATATTTCCAGTCGGCGCCATCGCCATCCGCCGCGGATGCAGCGGCCAGAATTTCCCGAGCACCAGCCGCACTGGCGAATAATCGATCGATTCGCCGAATATCGACCGCGCAAGCGCGATCTCCCCGCGGGTCAGTCCGCGCGATCGGGTTGTGGCCATGCTCGTCTCGATCTCCAAGGCAACCAAGTCATCGCGACGGGCATTGCCGCCTCGACTGCTGCAACGCAATTGCCGATGGGCGTGGCGCCACTTGCCCGCTTCAAGTCGCCTCGCTAGGGCAAGGCGAAAGAACAACGGAGGATAGTTCCCATGAGCGAGACCGCGGATCGGGTGAAGAAGATCGTCGTCGAACATCTCGGAGTCGAGGCCGACAAAGTCACCGAGGAAGCCAGTTTCATTGACGATCTGGGCGCCGACAGCCTTGATATCGTCGAGCTGGTAATGGCGTTCGAGGAGGAATTCGGGGTCGAAATTCCCGACGACGCGGCCGAAAAAATCACCACCGTCAGCGACGCTATCACCTACATCGACAGCAACAAGGGCTAATCCATCCGCAGCCGCAGCCGTTTGCCTTGGGCCTGTCGAAAAACTGCCCTTTTTCATGCGTACGTTCTAAGACTTTACAGGGCTTCGACAGGCTCAGCCCGAACGGGTTTGGGCCTGTCGTCTGTTTGGAGAATGCGAATGCGCCGCGTAGTCGTCACTGGTCTTGGCCTCGTCACCCCGCTTGGCGCCGACGTCGAGACGACGTGGAAAAACCTCCTCGCTGGCAAGAGCGGTGCCGGGCCGATCACCAGGTTCGATGCCTCTGACCAGAAATGCCGCATCGCCTGCGAAGTAAAACCCGCCGACCACGAATATGGCTTCGACCCCGGCAAGCGCGTCGATCATAAGGTTCAGCGTCAGGTCGATCCATTCATCATTTACGGCATCGACGCTGCTGGGCAGGCGCTCGAGGACGCCGGCCTCACCGACATGGACGAGGAAACTAGAATGCGCGCCGGCTGTTCGATCGGCTCAGGCATTGGCGGCCTTCCGGGAATTGAAAGCGAGAGCCTGGTGCTCGCCGAAAAGGGCCCGGGCAGGGTCAGCCCGCACTTTGTCCACGGCCGGCTGATCAACCTGATTTCCGGCCAGGTTAGTATCAAATACGGCATGATGGGCCCCAACCACGCGGTCGTCACCGCTTGCTCGACCGGTGCTCATTCGATCGGCGATGCGGCAAGGATGATCAAGGACGACGACGCCGACATCATGCTCGCTGGGGGCGCCGAAGGCACCATCAACCCACTCGGAGTTGCCGGCTTCGCCCAGGCGCGCGCACTTAACACCAGCATGAACGACCGTCCTGAACAGGCCAGCAGGCCCTATGACAAGGGCCGCGACGGCTTCGTCATGGGCGAGGGCGCGGGGGTTATCGTGCTCGAGGAATATGAGCACGCCAAGGCGCGCGGCGCCAAAATCTATGCCGAGGTTGTCGGCTACGGCTTGAGCGGCGACGCCTACCACGTCACTGCCCCCCACCCCGAGGGCAAAGGCGCAGAACTGGCGATGCGCATGGCGCTCAAAAAGGCCGGGATGGAACCTTGCGACATCGACTATATCAACGCTCATGGCACCTCCACCATGGCTGACACGATCGAACTCGCCGCGGCCAAGCGCGTCTTCGGCGACGATTTGTGCGGTGCATCGATGAGCAGCACAAAGTCGGCGATCGGTCATTTGCTGGGCGGTGCCGGAGCGGTTGAGAGCATCTTTTGCATCCTTGCCATCCGCGACCAGATCGTGCCCCCGACGCTGAACCTCGACGATCCTGACGACGGCACCGAAGGCGTCGACCTGGTCCCGCACAAGGCCAAAAAGCGGCCGGTCCGGGCGGTGCTCAACAACAGCTTCGGTTTCGGCGGAACCAATGCCTCGCTGATCATGAAGGCGGTGTGAGCACGCTGCTCAAGGCCGGCGCCCTGGTGGCGGCGCTGGCGCTCATTGCGATCGGCTGGACCTGGTGGGGGCCGGGGCCGCTGGCGAGGACAGCCACCGTCTCCATCCACGAAGGCTCGACCCAGGCCAGCGCCGCGCGGACGCTTGCCACAGCGGGCGCGATCCGCGGCCGGAGCTGGTATTATCTGGGGCGAATATTGGGCGGCGGCGGCCACATCCAGGCCGGCGAATTCGAGATTCCGGCAAACTCAAGCGGGTCCGCGATCCTCGATCTGCTCAAAAACGGTCGCCCGGTGCAACGCCTGATCACCGTAACTGAAGGTATGCCCGCGATCCTGGTGGCGGAAAGACTTGCCGCCAATGGCTTTCTCACCGGGCCTTTGCCGCCAATCGCGGAGGGGTCGGTGCTGCCCGACAGCTATGGCTACGAGCGCGGAGAACGCCGGGCCAAAGTCGTTGAGCGGATGCAATCGGCGATGACCACGACCCTCGCCGAGCTGTGGGCGAAGCGGTCGCAGAATTGCCCGGTGGCAACCGCGCAGGACGCTATCATTTTGGCCTCGGTCGTTGAAAAGGAAACCGGTAAGCCGTCGGAGCGGCCGACGATTGCTGGGGTTTATTGCAACCGCCTGAAAATCGGCATGAAGCTCGACGCCGATCCGACGGTGATCTATCCGGTCACGAAGGGTAAGCCGCTGGGCCGAAGAATTCTGCGCTCGGAGGTTGACGCCGCCAATGGCTACAACACCTATCGCCGCGTCGGCCTGCCCGACGGTCCGATCGCCAATCCGGGCCGCGACAGCATTGCCGCGGTGCTTCACCCGGCGCCGACCAGGGCACTCTATTTCGTTGCCGACGGGAGCGGCGGACACGTCTTCGCTAATTCTCTTTCGCAACATCAAGAGAATGTGTCTAAATGGTTTGCGCTGCGGCGCTCCAAGGGGGAAATGTGACTAGCAA
>JBDSRE010000019.1:0-9636 GCA_039929465.1 Sphingomicrobium sp.
CTTGCGAATGTCGAGGTCGACCGAATCGAGCGCCTTGACCCCGCCGGCATAGTCCTTGGTCAGGCCGCGGATCGAGAGGACTGGCCCGCTCATTCGACGGGAGTTCGCTCGACCGCGCCCGCTGCCCTCTCGGCGTCGAGGCCGTTGCGCAGAAGCATCGGCATGTTCGTACCCGCGAAGATGAATGAAGCGATGGTTACCCCCCACACCTTGACCGTCAGCCAGGTGTCGAAGTCGAGGGTTGCGCGCATCACTTCATTGGCGCCGGCAAGCGCGAGGAAGAACATCGCCCAGTTGCGGCTGAGTTTAAGCCAGCCCAAGTCGGTCAGGCCGGGGAAGATCGGACCGAACAGCCAGCGCAGCAGCGGCTTGCCTCTGGCCAGGCCGATGAGCAATGCCGAGGCGAGCAGGATGTAGATCACCGTCGGCTTCATCTGAATGAAGCGCGGATCGCGCAGATAGAGCGTGATCCCGCCAAACCCGATGACGAGGATCGCCGACAGCCACACCATCGGCGGAACGCGCTTGAGGATGACGAGCCCGGCGATGACCGAAACCACGATAGCGACCATGAAGGCGATGGTTGCGGTGAGTGCGCCACCGAGGCCACCGCCGCCGACCTTGTAGGCGACGAAGAACACCAGCAGCGGGCCATAATCGATCAGCAGGGACCAACCGGGCGCAGCCTTCGGCGTGGGCGTGGGTGCGGGCGTGCGCTTCAGCTTCGGCTTGGGCTTGGCTTTAGGCTTCGGTTTGGCGGCGGTCATTCGGGCGGCAATCCGGCGATTGCGCGGGCGACCGCGCGGGGGTCGAAGGGGCGCAGGTCGTCGGCCTGCTCGCCGACTCCGATGGCGTGGATCGGGAGCCCGAATTTCTCCGCCGCTGCGACCAGCACCCCGCCGCGCGCGGTGCCGTCGAGCTTGGTCATGATGAGTCCGGTCACGCCGGCGCTGTCGCGGAACACCTCGACCTGAGCAAGTGCATTCTGGCCGGTGGTGGCATCAAGGACGAGCAGGACATCGTGAGGAGCCTCGGGATTGAGGCGCCCGAGGACGCGCCGGATCTTGCTCAATTCCTCCATCAGGTGAGTCTTGTTCTGAAGCCGCCCGGCGGTATCGACGATGAGCACGTCGATGCCCTGCGCAGTGGCCTGCTTGACCCCATCAAAGACGATTCCAGCGGCGTCGCCGCCTTCCTTGCCGGTGATGACCGGAACGCCCACTTTGTCACCCCAGATGCGCAATTGCTCGATTGCGGCGGCGCGGAAGGTGTCGCCGGCGGCAAGGAGCACGCCGTAATCCTGCTCCTTGAGCCACTGCGCGAGCTTGCCGATGGTGGTGGTTTTGCCCGATCCGTTGACGCCGATGGTGAGAATGACGTGGGGGCGGGGAAAGCCGTCGATGACCAGCGGCTTGGCGACGGGAGCCAAGATCTTCTCGATTTCCTCAGCGAGGATTGTCCGGAGGCCGCGCTCGTCGAGCTTATCGAATGTCTGACGAGCGATCGCCTCGCGGATCCGCTTCGACGCTTCGGGGCCGAGGTCGGAGGCGATCAGCGCTTCCTCGATATCGTCGAGGGTCGAGGTGTCGAGCGCTGCCTTGGTGGTCAGGCCCGAGAGATTGTCGGCGAGCTTGTCCGCGGTCTTTGAAAAGCCGCCGCGTAGTCGGTCGAGCCAACTCACGCCCAGACCCCGATAAGTTGAGCGGGGTCGCGGGCAGTGATCCGCGCCGTCCCGGTTCGCCCGCGTTTGGCGCCCGGGATCGCGATGGGTGCGAAACTGTCGCTGTGACCGGTGCCGTCGCCTTCGATCAGGACCGGAAGGGTCAAGCCGACGAGTCCGTCAAGCCAAAGCGAACGGCGGGCCGCCGCAGCCTCGCGCAACCGGGCAGCGCGCGCTTTGACGACCGCTCCCTCGACTTGTGGCATCCTTGCGGCAGGGGTGCTTGGACGCGCTGAGAAAGGAAAGATATGAGCCGCGACGATATCGCAATCATCGAGCAACTTCAGGCTGTTCAATGCCATATCTTCAGTTTCGGTAGGAAAGCCGGCGATAAGGTCGGCTCCGATCGTCGCATCGGCGCGCGCCGCCTTGATCCGCTCCACCACCCGGACCGCCTCGGTTCGGCTGTGGCGGCGTTTCATGCGCTTGAGGATGAGGTCGTCGCCGGCCTGCAGTGAGAGATGAAAATGCGGCATGAGGCGCGGTTCGCCGGCGATCAGCTCGAACAGGGCCTCGTCAATCTCGATACTGTCGAGCGACGACAGACGCAGTCGCTTGAGGCCGGACAGTGTGCCCAGCAAGCGCTGGCACAGCAGCCCGAGCCCGCCCTCGACATCGGTGATGTCGACCCCGGTGAGCACGATCTCCTTCGCGCCCCGATCGAGCTCGCGGTGACACGCGTCGCGCACCGCTTCGAATGGCAGCGTCCGGCTTTCCCCGCGTGCCTGCCAGATCGAACAGAAGGTGCAGCGATGATCGCAGCCGGTCTGCACTGCGACGAAGCTTTTGACCTTGTGGAGGAGGCCTGCGGGCACTGGCGTCATGGCGTCGGCGGCCCGCAGTCCGTTCGTCCCGAGTGGAGCGCGAAGCGTAGAGTCGAATGGAGTCTGCCCGCCACCCTTTTCTCGCCCTTCGACTTCGCTCAGGACGAACGGGGCGGTGAGCTTGTCGCGATTGCCGACAACCCGATCGACTTCGGGCATCGCAGCGAATGCCTCCGGCTCCAGCTCCGCAGCGCATCCCGTGACCAAGATCCGCGCCTCCGGCCGCTCACGATGCGCGCGGCGGATTGCCTGGCGGGTCTGGCGCACGGCTTCGTTGGTGACGGCGCAGCTGTTGACCACCACCCAGTCCTCGCCCTGGGGCGCAAGCCGAGCGATGGTCTCGCTCTCGGCGAAATTGAGGCGGCAGCCGAGGCTGACCGTGTGGACACTCATGCCAGCGCCTCGAGGTCGAGATCGCCTTCGAACACATGGGTGGCGGAGCCGCGCATTTCGATCGGTTCGCCGGGCGCCCACGTGACGACCAGCTTGCCGCCTGTCATGTCCACTTGCACGGGGGAGCGGGCACGGCTGGTCGAAATGGCCGCGACCGCGCTCGCACAGGCGCCAGTGCCGCAGGCGCGAGTCTCCCCAACACCCCGCTCGAAAGTCCGCAGTTTCAGTCGGTTATCAACAAACGTTGCGACATTGACGTTGATCGCTTCGGGGAATGCGGGATCGTGTTCTATCCGCGGGCCCAAGGTTTCGAGGTCCACCTTGCGCGCATCGGGGACAAAGAAGACGAGATGGGGGTTGCCGACATTGACCGCGAACGGCTCTTTAAGCTCGTCCCAGGCCAGTGGCAGCGCGGCAGTGTCCATCGCGTAAGCGAGGGGGATGTCAGCCCATTCGAAGCGGGGCGGAGGTAGAGTGACTGAAATTTCAGCGCCTCGGCTTGTGCCTTCGAGATACCCGCCGTCGGTCTCAATTGTTCCCGCGCCGGTCAGCGCAACCACGCAGCGGGCGGCATTGCCGCAGCTTTCGACTTCGCCGCCGTCGGCATTCCAGATTCGCATCCGCAGGTCGGCGCTGCCGCTCTTGCCGAGCAGGATCAACTGATCGCAACCGATTCCGGTTCGGCGGTCGGCGATTGCCTTGGCCAGCGCTGGGGTGACCTCAAGCGAATCTTCTCTCGCATCGACAATCACGAAATCATTGCCGAGACCGTGCATCTTGTGGAAGTGGCGCCGCATCGGCGGGTGACTTAAGGAGCGGGTGGTGGAGTGTCCACCAGCAGGGAAGGGTAAATATGACCAGGGCCGCCAATGACGTCATGCAATCGGTCATTTTTTCCGCGGTGCTCGATGCGCTCGCAGCGCTAAAACGCGCGTCGGGAGGGCTTCCCAACCAATTGCTTCGCGACGTCCAGGCGATCCACCCCAATGTTACCTTCGCCGATTTGCCCATGGAATTGCAGGATTCGATCGTTGCCACCACCCGCGCCGCATTCTCGCAATTATTGAAGGAAGGCTATGCAGTCGGGCCAAAGTCCGAACAGCCCCAATCGCGGCCGATGGACCGAGTGCCCGAACGGCAGCGACCTGCACCGGGCGACCGCCGCGGTCCGCCGCGCGGCCCTTCCACCGGACACCGCCGGGGAGGTCGCCCGCCCAAGGGTGGGGGCGGGGGCCCGCCGCGCGGTTGAAATAGGCGCGCTTTCCCGCTAAGCGTTCAACCGTCTCTACGACAACATCGATAACCGTGCCCAAGGGTGCACGCTGGCCGACGAGGTTTCGTCCGCCGGCGATTTGTGCGTTTTCGCGCGGGATCGAGATGAAGGAAGTAACATGTTCGACACGCTCAGCGATCGCTTAAGTGGCGTTTTCGACAAGCTCCGCGGACGCGGCGCGTTGTCGGAAGCGGACGTGCGCGCCGCGCTGCGCGAGGTTCGGGTGGCGCTGCTCGAGGCCGATGTCGCTTTGCCGGTGGCGCGCGATTTCGTCGAGCAGGTCACCGAAAAAGCGGTCGGCGCCGAGGTGCTTCGCTCAGTCACTCCAGGGCAGATGGTGGTCAAGCTGGTCCACGACGCACTGGTCGAGACGCTTGGATCGAACACCGCCGAACTCAATTTCAACACTGCCCCGCCGGCAGTGATCATGATGGTCGGGCTCCAGGGGTCGGGCAAGACCACAACCACCGCCAAGCTCGGCAAGAGGTTGACTGAAAAAGAGCGCAAGAAGGTTCTGATGGCCTCTCTCGATGTCGCCCGGCCGGCAGCGCAGGAGCAACTCGCGGTGCTTGGAGTTCAGGCCGGGGTCGACACCCTCCCGGTAGTTGCCGGTCAGCAGCCGGTCGAAATCGCTCGGCGCGCGATCCAGTCGGCCAAACTCCAGGGTTATGACGTGGTTCTGCTCGACACTGCCGGGCGGCTTCACGTCGATGAGGCCTTGATGGCCGAAATGAAGGCGGTCGCAGGGGCCAGCGCTCCGGTCGAGACTTTGCTGGTGGTAGACAGTCTGACCGGCCAGGACGCGGTTAACGTCGCCAAAGGCTTTGCCGGAGAAGTGGATCTGACCGGAGTGATTCTCACCCGCATGGACGGCGACGCCCGCGGCGGCGCGGCGCTGTCGATGCGCGCCGTCACCGGCCAACCGATCAAGTTCGCCGGTACCGGCGAGGCGATCGACAAGCTCGAAGCGTTTCATCCCGAACGCGTTGCCGGGCGAATCCTCGGCATGGGCGATGTCGTCAGCCTGGTCGAACGCGCGGCCGAAACGATCCAAGTCGACGAAGCCGAGAAGATCGCGGCCAAGATGGCCAAGGGGAAGTTCGACCTCGATGATTTGTGGTCACAGTTCCGCCAGATGCAGCGCATGGGCGGGATTGGCGCGATGGCGGCGATGATGCCGGGAATGAAGGGCATGAAGGGCGCGATCGATCAGGCCCAGGACGGCAAGGCGCTGGTCCATATGGAAGCGATGCTGAGTTCGATGACCGCCAAGGAGCGGGCGCGGCCGGAAATCGTCAACGCCAAGCGCAAGATCCGCATCGCCAAGGGCAGCGGGACCAGCGTGCAGGAGATCAACAAGCTGCTCAAGATGCACCAGGAAATGGCCAATATGATGAAGCGGCTCAAGAAAATGGGCGGTCTCGGCAAATTGGCGGCGATGTTCTCAAAGGGTGGGCTCGAAGGCGCGCTGGGCGGGATCGCGCCGCCCGGCGCGATTTCCACCGGCGGGCTTGGCGGCGGCGGCGGAGGCCTCCCGGGTCTCGGCGGGCCGTCGCAATTCAACCTTCCCCCAGGTTTCGACAAGTTTTCAAAAAAGTAAAAGAACTCACTGAAAGGAATATCAAATGGCAGTTGCAATTCGTCTCGCTCGCGGCGGCGCAAAGAAGCGCCCGTATTACCGCATCGTCGTTACCGACAGTCGCAATTCGCGCGACGGCCGTTTCATCGAAAAGGTCGGCACCTATAATCCGCTCTTGGCCAAGGACTCGCCAGACCGGGTGAAGCTGGACGGCGAGCGTATCGCGCATTGGCTGTCGGTCGGCGCGCAGCCGTCGGACCGGGTGCTTCGCTTCCTCGACGCCGCCGGAATCAAGGAACGCCCCGCGCGCAACAACCCCAACAAGGCCGTGCCCGGTGAAAAGGCCAAGGAGCGCGTCGAAGCCCTTGCGACCAAGGCCGAGGAAGCCAAAAAGTCCGCCGAGGAAGCCAAGAACGCCGCCGAGGAAGCCAAGAACGCGCCAAAGGAAGAGCCGGTGGAAGAGGCCGCAGTGAGCGAGGAATCTCCTGTGAGCGAAGAGTCTCCTGTGAGCGAAGAGGCGGCGCCGGCAGAAAGCGAAGCCTCTGCTGAAGCAGCACCGACCGAAGAGGCCCCAGTGGAGGAGACTGCGGCTGCCGAAGCCGAGACCAACGAGGCGACCCCCAATAGCGACTCCGGTGACAAGCCCGCGGAAATCGCTGGAGAGAGCAGCCAGCAACCCGCCGAGGGCGCCGATGACGTCACTCCTGACGCAGCCGAAGCGCCAGCCGAAGAAGCCAAGGTTGAGGAGGTTCCGGCTGCCGAAGCCGCTCCAGCCGAAGAAGCTAAGTCCGAGGAAGCCCCTGCTGCTGAGGAAGCCCCGGCTGAAGATGCCAAGGCCGCCGATGAAGCTCCGGCACCAGCCGCCGAGGAAGGCGCCGACAAAAGCGCCGGTAAAGCTAAGGCCGAATAACCCTATGGCGCCGGCGGCTTCGGACGCGCGAATCGCGCTTGCCGCTGTCGCCGGCGCTCAGGGTTTGAAGGGCGAGGTTCGCCTGAAGCTGTTCAGCGACAGCGCGGCGAGCCTAGCTGTCCATGAATTTGTGACCGTCGGCGGCGTTGGCCGCCGTTTGCTCAGCGTCAAGGCACAGGGCAAGGGTACGATTGCGCGCTTCGAAGGTGTCGACGACCGCGCCGCCGCCGAAGCTCTGCGCGGGTCATTGGTCGAGGTCGACCGTTCGGCGCTCCCGCCGCTCGACGACGGTGAATATTATCACAGCGACCTCATCGGCCGCGCCTGCGTCGATGGCGACGGGGCGACGGTCGGAATGGTAGTTGCGGTCGAAAATTACGGCGCCGGCGACTTACTCGAAATCGACGTGGACGGCGGCAAGCGCAACCTCATCCCGTTTCGTGCCGGGATTGCCGACCTTGACGGCGACCGTATCGTCATCGATCGCGAATTCCTCGCCTAGCTGCCCTCGCCGGCGCGCTCCATTTCCTTATCGCTTTCGCGCAATAACGGGTGCTGCTTGGCGAGGTCGTTGCGGATGGTCGTCGACGCGACCCCGCCTTCGCCCATGGCGTGGCTGATCTGGTCGAGGCCCTTGACCACATCGCCGGCGGCATAAAGACCGGAGACGCTCGCCCGTTGGTGGTTGTCGACTTCGATGCAGCAGTCCTTGCTCAGCTTGGCGCCGAGCATTTCGGCGAGCTGGACATGGGTGTCGCTGCCGAGCGCCGGGTAAATGCTCGTGAAGGCCCAGCGGCCTTCGGCGGTCTCGATATGGATTTCGCCTTCGCCCGGCTCGATCATCGTCACCGGGCCGTCGATCATCGCCACTCCTGCTTCGGTCAGCCGCACGCGATCTTCCGCGGAAACGTCGATCGGCCCGTCGGGATCGATCAGCGTGACGTCGGCGGTGTAACTGCGCAGGAAGATCGCCTCGCCCGGGCCGCGGTCGGAATTACCGATCACCGCGACCGTCTTGTCGGTGACTTCATAGCCGTCGCAAATCGGGCAATAGCGGATCTGACCTTCGGCCAGTGCGGCCTCGTGAAGGTCCTCATCCATCGGCGGTCGGCGGTTGGTCAATCCAGTCGCCAGCAGGACGGTGCGCGCGGTCACCGGGCCGCAACCATATTCGACCGTGAAGAGCCCGTTTTCGTCACGGTCGATTCGGGTCACTTGGCCGTCCTCGATCCGAGTGCCGTAGCGCATCGCCTGCTCGCGCATCAGCCGAAGAAGTTCCTTGCCGTTGATCCCATCGGGGTATCCGGCATGGTTGTGGCTGTTCGGGATCCAGCTCGCCCGGCTCTTGCCGCCGTCGACGACCAGAATGTCGAGATGGTAGCGCGACAGATAAATCGCCGCGGTCAGCCCGGCAGGGCCGCCACCGACGACCAGGCAATCGAGAATTGTTTCGCTCATGGACGCCCAATACTTGCCGGGGGGCGCGGTTCCCGACTAGCGCGTGGAACAATGTCCTGGACCTATCTCGCCGCCTCCTTTTTCCTAGCTGCAACCATGGGCATGGCGATCGCCTCGCTGGCGGCGACGATGTGGCCCGAATGGAGCCGTGGGAAAAGATTGCTTGTTTCAGCCGCCGTGCTGCCGGGCATCACCCTCGTCGCCGCGGTCGTGCTGGCACTGTACATTCGCCATTCCGCCGACCCGGGAATGAACGATATTGCAAGCGCGGCGATCATTCAGCTTGGCGCTTTGTTCACTGCCATCGCCTTTGCCGGCGGACTAGCTGGCGCTGCGATCAGCCGGCGCGGGCGATGACGTTCCGAGCCACCGTTCTGACGCTTTATCCGGAGATGTTCCCCGGGCCGCTCGGACTAAGCCTCGCCGGCAAGGCGCTGGGCGACGGCCTCTGGTCGCTCGGCACCCGCAACATCCGCGACTTCGCCACCGACAAGCACCGCAGCGTCGATGACACTCCTGCCGGCGGCGGGGCGGGGATGGTGCTGCGCTGCGACGTGCTTGCAGCCGCCCTCGACGATGTGGCCGACGGTCGGCCGATGCTGGCGATGACCCCGCGTGGCGCTCCGCTGACCCAGGATCGTGCCCGCCTGCTCGCGGCGGGTGAGGGGGCAATCATCCTGTGCGGTCGTTTCGAGGGTTTTGACGAGCGCATTTTCGACGCCCGCCCGCTCGAATCCATTAGCATCGGCGACTATGTCCTGTCGGGCGGCGAACTTGGCGCGATGGTCCTGCTCGATGCTTGCGTTCGGTTGCTTCCCGGCGTAATGGGCGCGGCCTCCAGCGGTGAGGAAGAGAGCTTCGAAGCGGGGCTGCTCGAATATCCGCATTATACCCGACCTCAAAATTGGGAAGGGCGCACGATCCCCGAAGTGCTGCGATCGGGGGATCATGCGAAGATCGCGGCGTGGCGACACGAGACTGCGGTCGAAGATACACGGCTACGGCGGCCCGACCTGACCTTGCGCCACGGGGGCGCATCGCAGGCACCGCCCTCTGGTGCGCGGCGTGACATTGAAGGCAAGAAGAGATGAATTTGATCGAGACTCTGGAGCGCGAAGCAATCGACGCGCTGACCGAGGCCAATCCCGTTCCCGAATTTCGTCCCGGTGACACTTTGCGCGTCGGCGTCAAAGTCATCGAAGGCGACCGTAGCCGGGTCCAGAATTTCGAAGGCGTGTGCATCGCCCGAGCCAACAAAGGCGTCGGTTCGAGCTTCACCGTGCGCAAGATCAGCTTCGGCGAAGGCGTCGAGCGTGTGTTCCCGCTCTATTCGCCGATCATCGACCATATCGAGGTCGTCCGCCGCGGTGCGGTTCGCCGCGCCAAGCTCTATTATCTGCGCGGCCGAACCGGCAAATCGGCGCGCATCGCCGAGCGCCGCGACCCCAAGCATGAGGCTGCAAAGGCCGAAGCCAAGGC
>JBDSRE010000020.1:0-6427 GCA_039929465.1 Sphingomicrobium sp.
GCCAATTGGGAAACGTTTTGACCACCCGGATCGGCAGGTCGCGTCGCTGATAGAGCCATTGTCCGGGATAATTGCGCCCCGGCCCGCTACGCATCATTGCCTGGCCGCTGGCGATCGACGCCCAATATGGCGGTCTGCGGTCCTGAGCGGCGGCAGGGACAGCTGCTGCAGCCATGATGATCGTCATTCCCGCTGTTGCGGAAACCAATCGAGCAAATCGTCTCACGCCCCGGTCAAAATGCGGTCGACCAATTGCTTGACCGTGGGGACGAAACCATTCGAATAAAATGGATCGGTCTTGAAGCGGAACGCCGAATGGCCGGCGAACATCAGATTCTTTTCGACCGGCTGGCCATGGGCGATGTCCTGAAGCGTTTTCTGAATGCAGAAGCTGCGCGGGTCGGCCAGCCGTCCGGTCGAATTCTTTTCATTATCGGCCCATGACGAAAATGCGCATTGCGACAGGCAGCCCATGCAATCGGCCTGGTCCTTGCGAATTCCCTTCTCGTTGTCGGGGGCGACGAAGATAAGCGTGTCGTCGGGCGTCTTCAAAGCATTTGTAAAACCCGCCGCATGCCATTCGCGGGCGTGCTGCAAATCGCCTTTGGTGACCCAGTAATTCTTCTTGGTGCCGATGCCGACATCGAGTTCGAAATGATGGTCGCCGATCGATTCCTTGGTGAACGCAAGCTGGCGCTCGCTGCGCGATTCAAGCTCGCGCAAGAAAGGGTTGCGAACCGCCGATGAATAAAAGCCGGTGGGCGAAAAACGGTGAAGCAGAATGTCGCCTTCCTCGAGCGTCATCAGCCGCTCCTTCCACCCCGCCGGGATCGGGCTTTCCTGGGTCAGCAGCGGCCGTGTGCCGAACTGGAAGACGATTTGACCGAGTTCGGGATTGTCGATCCAATTGTCCCATTCATCGAGCCGCCACACACCGCCGGCCATGACGATGGGAACACTGTCGGCGATACCAAGCTCGCGCATGGAATCGCGCAGCGCCTTGACGCGCGGATAGGGATCCTGCGGTTTACGCGGGTCTTCGGCATTGCTCAGGCCATTATGACCGCCGGCCAACCAGGGATCTTCATAGACGACTGCTGAAAGCCATTCGGAAGCCTTGTGGTAGGCCCGCTTCCACAGTGCGCTGAAGGCGCGCGCCGAGCTGATGATCGGCAGATATCCAACTTCATAGGACGCCGCGATCTCGCTCAATTTATAGGGCATTCCGGCACCGCACGTGACCCCCGAAACCATCCCCTTGGTTCGTTCGAGGACGCCATGGAGGATGCGCTGGGCCCCGCCCATTTCCCACAGGACGTTGATGTTAATTGCGCCCTTGCCGCTGGCCATTTCGTACGCGCGCTCGACCTGCGCGACTGCACCATCGATGGCATATTGAACGAGCTCTTCGTGGCGCTCGCGGCGGGTCAACGCCTTGTACACTTGGGGGATGATTCGGCCGTCGGGATCGTAGCTGTCGGCATTGACCGCGCTGACCGTTCCGATACCGCCAGCAGCGGCCCAGGCACCCGAGCTCATATGATTGGTCGCCGAAACGCCCTTGCCCCCTTCGACCAGCGGCCACACCTCGCGGCCGGCATATTGAATGGGCTTCAGGCCCTTGAACAAACTCTCTCTCCCAAGATCTCTGTGGCGATATAGGGACGTTGGCGGCGCGAAGCGAATGTTTTGCAGCCGCTGCGGCCCTCAGCGAAGCACGTAATCGAGGCCGATATCGACCGCCGGCGCCGACTGGGTGATACGCCCGACCGAGATAAAATCGACCCCGGTTTCGGCAATCGCTCGAATGGTGTCGAGATTGACCCCGCCCGAGGCTTCGAGCGGAACCCGTCCCGCGACCAGCGTGACCGATTTGCGCAACATCGGCGGCGGCATATTGTCGAGGAGAAGGCGCTCGGCTCCGGCGAAAAGCGCGGGCTCGATCTGGGCGATTCGGTCAACCTCGACCTGAATCTCCAGGCTGGTGTCGGCGGCTCGCGCACGACGCACCGCCTCGGCAACGTCGCCCGCGACTCCGACGTGATTGTCCTTGATCAGCAAGCCGTCGTCGAGCCGCATCCGGTGGTTCGACGCGCCGCCCATTAGCGCCGCATATTTGCCCAGGACGCGAAGGCCCGGGATGGTCTTGCGGGTATCGAGCAGGGTCGCGCCGGTTCCCGCGACAGCATCGACATAATGGCGGGTCAGGGTCGCGATCCCGCACAAATGCTGAAGCGTGTTGAGCGCTGAGCGTTCGGCGGTGAGCATTGCCCGGGCATTGCCGCTAATCCGCATCATGACCGTGCCGGCGGCGATCCGATCGCCATCCTCGATCAACCTCTTGATCTCGACCGCCGGGTCGAGCGCTCGAAAGAATGCTTCGGCGATCGCGATGCCGGCGACGACGATCGGCTCGCGACAGTTCATCTCGGCGGTGAATCGCGCCTTCGCCGGGATCGTCGCGGCTGAAGTCACGTCGCCGCCCTCGCCGAGATCTTCGGCAAGGGTGCGGTGGACGAAATCGTCGAGGTCGAAGTCGGTGAGGGTCATGAAACGGGTCTAGGCGAGCGAACGCCGGTGCGGCAAGCAGGTCAACTCGCTGGAGCGACAGGCTCCTCCGGCGCGTTCGGAACGTGTTCGATCCCAGCCTCGCCGAGCATCACCCATCGATTGTTCATGCGCGTAAAAAGCGCCGGCTCGCCATTCTTGAAGTCCGTCTCGTGCCAACCGACCAGCGTGACCTTCACAGTCTCGCCGTCGATTTCGATGATGTTGAAACTCTGATGTTCCCCGCGCACTCGGGTCGATGTCGCGGTCCCGGCCTGGATCACCAAAGCGCCGGTCGATTTGGTCACGAAATCGGACGAATCTTCCCGGCTGGCGCGATGATTGTGCCCGGCGAGCAGCACATCGACCCCAAGCGCACCGATCATCTCGAGCACATCCGCCTGATTGTCGATCGGCTTGCCAACGCCACCTCCGCCAACAGGAAGCGCGAAAATAGGATGGTGGGTGACCAACACGCGCGGAACCTTGGCATCGATGCGCCCGAATGTTTCGCGAATGAAAGCGATTTGTTCGCGGTTGATCTTGCCGTCTTTAATGGTCGCGGACCGGGCCGTGTTGATCCCCAGTACGGCCGCGCCCGGCACTTCGTGGAATGGGCACAAGGTCGAATCGATATATTTGCGGTAGCGGGTCAACGGCGAAAGGAAGCGGCGGAGCACGTCATAGAGCGGGATATCGTGGTTGCCGGGAACCGCCAGGACGTCGTGGCCGCTGGCTTTCAACCGCGTGAGGAAGGCGCCCGCCTGCTGGAACTGCTCGGTTCGAGCGCGTTGGGTGAAATCTCCGGAAATGACGACGAGGTCGGGTTTTTCCGCATCGACCCGGCGTTCGACGGCGGCGACGAGTTTGTCGTCATGGGCCCCGAAGTGAAGATCGGAAAGATGGATCAATTTAGCCATGGCTCATTCAACGCGCGCCCGGCTATCGAGTTCAGAGATCGAGGAACAAGGCGATTTTGGAGTCGATTCCGACGCCTTGCCCGCGCATCGTTTGGACCAAGGCGGGGATGTCGTCGCGGGCGACGAGATGGATGGTAATGTCCTCGCTGTCGGTGCCGCCGCCATCGCCGATCTTGGTCAGTCCGGTAGCTCGCACCAGCGTGAAGCCCTCCGCGACCATCCCCGGCGACGAGTAAAAATCGCCCAGCCGCTCGATGTGCGTAGCGGTATAGCCAGTCTCTTCTTCCAGTTCCTTGATCGCGGTGTCTTCGACCGTCGCCTTTTCGTCTTCATCGCCGACGAGGCCAGCGGGAAGCTCAAGGCAGCGTTTGCCGATGGGCACCCGCGGCTGGTCGATGAGGATGATCTTGCCATCGATCTCGGCGAGGATGACGACGGCACGAATATCGCGAGTCCGGCTGGCATATTCCCAGCGCCCGCGCTTGATCGCACGGATGTACTTGCCGGCCCACATGACCTCCGGCTTGTCGCCGTCGCCGCTGCTCACAGCTCGATCAGTTTATCGGGAATTTCGTTTCTGTCGTTGTCGGTGCGCGGGAAGTGCTCGGCGAGTACGGTGCCGACCTGGCCGATTGCGGCGCACAGGCCGTCACCGGGGCGGCCGGCTCGGACATCGGTGACCAGCGCGGTCATTGCATCCCCCCAGACGCTGTCGTCAGTCACTTCAAGAATGGCTTCATCAGCGACGATTTCCGCCCGCCGTTCGGCCATCGACAGATAGATGAGGATCCCGGTGCGGCCCTCGGTCCGACGCTCGGCCGCTGCCTTAAACACCGCGACCGCGCGGCGGCGAACCCGGCGCTGTTTGGTCGCAGCCGGGGTCAGTGCAAGCCTTAGCGGCCGATATTTGAGGATCAGCAACACTGCGGTGAACTTGAGCACCGCGAGGATCATTAGCAGAGTGAGCAATTGCCCCAACGTCGGCTCGGAGTTCCATCCGCCGAGCAGCCGTTCGTACCACCAGGAGAGCCAATCGGGACGCCACGCGGCCCAGGCCAGGACCAGGATCAGCGCCAGCACCGCCCAGTGCAGCGCGACGTCGTCATAGCTGTCGCTGATCGGGGTCGCGACGGCGACGATCTCGCCATTGCTGCCCGCTTCCGCAGCGGCGATCGCGGCGCTGACGCGCTCGTGGTCGGCTTCGGTTAGCTGGATCACCACGATCCCGACGCCCCGCCACCGCCGAATGACCCGCCGCCGCCCGAAAAGCCGCCTCCTCCGCCAAAGCTGCCACCGCCGCCCCAGCTCGATCCGCCGCCGCCGAAGCCACCGCCACCGAAGCCACCGCCGCGCGAGCCGCGGCTGAGCGCATCCAAGCCCCACAGCACGACCCATGGGCTGACCCCGCCGCGGCGCCCGCGATACCGGCGTCCACCGGCGCGCCGGGCCATTGAGCCGATCACGAAAATGATCACGAACATCCAAAACAGCACCGGGACGAAACCGGGACTGGCGTCACGGCGACTGCGTTGCGCCTGCTCGGCCGCGGCGACATTCTTTTGCGCTTCCGCCGCGGGCAGACTCATCTGGGTGATGATTTGGTCGGCCCCGGCGATGATCCCGCCGCCATAATCGGGCGGATTTTGCTTGAAATGGGGAAGTATCGAATTGCGAACGATGACGCTCGACATGGCATCGGTGAGAAAGGCGGTGGAGCCATAGCCGGTCTCAATCCTGACCTTGCGCTCATTGGGTGCGACCAGCAGGATCACGCCGTCGTCCTTGCCCTTAGCGCCAATGCCCCAGGCACGGCCAAGCCGATAGCCATAATCCTCGATCGGCCGGCCCTCGAGCGACGGCACGGTCGCGACCACCAATTGGCGCCCCGACTGCGCCTCGAGCGCTTCGGATTTGCTAGTCAGATCGACCACTTGCGCAGCGGTCAGGATGTGCGCCTCATCGACCACCCGCCCCGTAAGCGTGGGAAAGGTTTGCGCCGAAACCGGCTGGGCCAGCGCGAGTAGCGCCAGCCCCAGAACGACGAGGAACCGCTTCATTTCAGCCGGCGGTGTTGAAATCGACCTTGGGCGCGGTCTGCGCGGCCGACGCCGCTTCGAACGGCACCTTGGGCTTGGCGCCGTAGAAGATCTTGGCGCCGATGGCGTCGGGGAAGGTGCGAATGCGGGTATTATAGCCGCGCACCGACTCGTTATAATCGCGCCGAGCGACCCGGATCTGGTTTTCGGTCCCCTCGAGCTGGCTTTGGAGGGTGAGGAAATTCTCGTTCGACTTGAGGTTGGGATAGGCCTCGAACGTCGCCAATAGGCGCCCGAGCGAGCTTCCGAGCTGACCTTGCGCGTCGGAAAACGCCTTGACCTTAGCCGGATCACTGAGGTCGTCGCCGCTCAATTGAATGCTGGTCGCCTTGGCCCGAGCCTCGGTCACCTCGACCAGCACACTCTTCTCCTGCTGGGCATAGCCTTTGACCGTCGACACCAGATTGGGAACGAGGTCGGCGCGGCGCTGATATTCGCTCTGGAGGTTGCCCCAGGCGGCATTGACCTGTTCTTCAGCGGTCGGAACCGAATTGACTCCGCAGCCGGCCAGACTGACCGCCGCGATTGGGGCGAGAAGCCCGAAGCGATGCACTGCATTCATGTTCTTTCCCCTCGTTCACCGGGGCCAAGGCCCGTTGCCGAATGAGGTAAGCAGTGGCCGCCGCTCTTTCAATCGAAACACGACCTGAAAGCGCGGCAAGAGGTCGTCGGACATTTCGTCGATAGCAATGGACAGATGGGGAAGTGGAGGGTTTCTGTTGCCCGGTACCCTCCGAACCGCTGGATTCCCCTTCTGTTGCCCGGCGGGGTCCAGCCGCGCTTTTGTCATTGTAACTTGTGACCGTTAGGCCGTCAGTTACGCAGCAATAGCAAGAGCCTCATTATCGTTGGCACTTGTGTGTA
>JBDSRE010000021.1:0-3079 GCA_039929465.1 Sphingomicrobium sp.
CGCGAGAGTGACAGCCTCTCGATTCTCATGTCGAACGAAGTCAGATCAGCGATGACGCCTTTTGACATCCGCACCTGCAAGCCGCTTTTCGATCGGCTTGCCCGCGGGCACGTCTGGCAAGTGCCGACTTTCGTACAGCTTGAGGCCTTCGTCAGCCTAACGCCTCCCGATGCTTGGCCAGCGCGCCGCGATTACGTCAGTCCTGGCCTGCAAGCGGATTGGGAGACTAATGCGAAGGAGGCCGATCTGGCGGCTTTGGCCAACGGGCGGCGGATGCTGGACATCCAACTGTCGATGCTAAAGCCAATGGCCGATGCCGGCGTCCCGATCCTTGCGGGTACAGATAGTTCGAACGAGATCTGGGTATTCGCGGGTCATAGCCTTCATCGCGAGCTGGAATTGTTTGTGAAGGCCGGCCTTTCCCCGCTTCAGGCCATTCAGACTGCGACCCTCAACCCGCGCATCTATGCGGGGCACGATCGCACGAAGCCCTTGATCCGAGCCGGCGAGCGCGCGGACCTTGTCCTGTTCGCGGCGGACCCGACGGCCGACATCGCAAATCTCGCCACGATACGTGGCGTAGTCGCGCGCGGTCTGTACCACGATCGCGCATCGCTCGACGCGCTTCTGGTCGACGCCAAACTCCGCGCGAAGAAAGCGGGGAAATGAACCGGATCGCGTGGAAATCTTGCTGAAGGCCAATGTCCGCAATGGGTCGAAAGCGGACATTGTATCGGACGCCTTGAGATGCCGATTAAGACGGACGTCTATGAAGGTTTTGGTTCGACAACGCTGCCCGTCCGAGAGTGCGCTCAGTTCATGGATTTCAGGTCGTGCTGCAGTTTACGGGCGTCGGCCGCCATTCCCGTCGTTGTTTTCGCGAGATCGCGTAGTCGATCGACGTAAGCGGCATATTCTGGCCTTAACGTGTCGTCGGCTGCATAAAAATGCGAAGGGTTGTCGAGATACGGCATGATGTGGGTCTCGCTGACGATATTGTAGCGGATATAGCGCTCGCCGTAGCTGTCCGCGCGATTGAAGAAACTGGCGAGGCGGAAAAACAGTCGCGGTTCGATCGACCGGGCGACACCCGTAGCGACGATCGCGTCCCAGGCGCGGGTGGGCGGGCGTTCGCCGCCCGGTTCACGATACACGGGTGGCGAAGGGCGCCCTCCCTTTGCACGGGCCCGCTCGAACTCGGCGATCTGCGAATCCATCGTGAGCCCAATCTCGCGGCCGTGGACGCGGAAATCATCCAGCGTCGCGCCCAATGCTGCGATGATCTGCGTGCGATAAGCGCGCTCCTGACGCTCCGCGGCCCATTGCGACGCCTGGAGGCCGAGCAACACGCCTAGCACCACGGTGAGCAGTTCAAGTCCGATGCCGAACCAGTCGCGATTCCTGAGGTTGCGGCGAAAGCGTTCTCCGAACTGCAAATGAAAACGCATCGGCCCCTCCCGAAGTGATGCCGCGCGTCTAGCAAGGCGGGAAGCGGGGCGGAAGGGGAGGCTAAACCAGTTGGGCCGAACGGCCGCATGAGTCGAAAGCTGCCCTTGGAGGCGCCCTTATTTTTCGCTGTCCTACAGCGGGGAATCTGTGCTTGAACGTGCGGGGTTGCTTTGGCGAAGCGGCGAATGTTGCCGCACTTGATTGCTGGTTGCGCTGCACGGGTTTCGAGCGCGCTACAGGGGCAGCAGCACCACAACCGCGAACTATGGGAACATTCGCCCGCGCGGGTCTCGCTCCAACGGCTTGGTTCCAGCGGGCAAAGGTCACGAAGTGGACGAAGTGGAAGCACCCGTTTTCACTCATTCGCCCCGTCTAATCGTGACCTTGGCAAAGCGATGGCCCTTTAACCGCGGGGCGCAGTAGATTAGCTAGGGGTGGAACGGAGCTTAGACCCATGTCCAGTTACGCCGACCGCCTCAAAGCCCTGCGCGAACAATTGAAGGCCGACCGCCTCGACGGCTTCGTCGTCCCGCTGACCGACGAGCATATGAGCGAATATGTCGGCAGTTACGCCCAGCGGCTGGCGTGGTTGACCGGGTTCCAGGGTTCGGCCGGGTCGGCAGTGGTGCTTCCGGAGGAAGCGGCGATCTTCACCGACGGGCGCTATACGCTGCAGGTCCGGGCCCAGGTCGACGGCAAGGATTGGTCGTACGAATCGGTGCCCGAAACCAGCATCGCCGATTGGCTCAAGGACCATGCCCCCAAAGGCGGACGGATCGGCTACGACCCGTGGCTCCACACCCGCGACTGGGTGGGCAAGGCCAAACAAGCGCTGGCCGCGCGCGGTGCCGATCTGGTCGCGGTCACGCGCAACCCGATCGACCTGGTGTGGACCGACCGCCCCGACGCCTCGAACGCCAAGCTGGCGGTCCAAAAGGACGAATATACCGGCCGCTCGGGGGCCGACAAACGGCAGGAAATCGGCGATTGGCTGGGCAAGCAGGGCGCCGATGCGGCGGTTCTCTCGGCGCTCGATTCAATCGCCTGGGCGTTCAATGTGCGGGGTCAGGATGTCGCCCGCACCCCGGTCGCGCTGGCTTATGCCCTGGTCAATGCCGACGGCACCGCCGATCTGTTCGTCGCCGGCGAAAAGGTCGATTCCGATGTCCGCCAGCATCTCGGCAACGGCGTCCGCCTTCATGAGCGCAACTCGTTCGAAGCCGCTTTGGCCAAGCTCAAGGGCAAGACCGTCATCGTCGATCCCGAACGCGCGGTGGCGGCGATCTTCGACGCGCTCGACCAGGCCGGCGCCAGGATCATCGCCATGCGCGATCCGACGATCCTACCCAAGGCGGTCAAGAACGCGGTCGAGGTCGCCGGCCAGAAATCGGCTCAGGCGCGCGACGGCGCGGTCATTTCGCGCTTCCTCAAGTGGATCGACGACGAAGCTCCGGGCGGCACTGTCGACGAGCTTTCGGCCTCCGACCACCTCGAGGCGCTGCGCCGCGAATCGCCGCTTCTGCGCGACCTCTCGTTCGACAGTATTTCGGGCGCCGGGCCCAATGGCGCGATCGTCCATTACAAATCGAGCGAGAAGACCAACCGCAAGCTCGAGACCGGAACCCTCTAT
>JBDSRE010000022.1:0-6424 GCA_039929465.1 Sphingomicrobium sp.
TAGAGCGCAAGCCCGCCGCCGGGGTCGATCGCGCTGAGCCACGCCCACGCGCAGGTCATCGCGAACGCCGCCAGGAGGAGGCGCTGACCAGGCTGGCGTGACGGCTCGATCACCCGCCACATGAGCAGAGCCGCGAACGCGATCGCGGCCAGCGCCTGGCCCCAGAAGGCGATCAGCGCGTCCATTGGCCGCGCCCCACTGTCAGAAACACCGACGTCATCCCGCCAGTGTCGCTAAACTTTACAAATAAGTGGTGAACGCTTGCGCGAATGCTCGCCTGGATACTTGCGTGAGCGCCCGCGAACGCGCAGCACTGCGAGCTTGGAGAGCATCGATGATCGACTTGCGGCCGGTTGGAACTAGCGGAATGGAAGTGGCGCCGATTGCGCTTGGTGGAAATGTCTTCGGCTGGACCGCCGATGAAGAAACAAGTTTCCGGCTGCTCGACGCGTTCGTCGATGCCGGCGGCACCATGATCGACACTGCCGACGTCTATTCGGCGTGGGCGCCGGGCCATGTTGGCGGCGAAAGCGAGCGGGTGATCGGCGCTTGGCTTAAGCGCGATCCGGCCAAGCGCGCGAATATCGTGATCGCAACCAAGGTCGGTTTCCTAGACGGCAAGATCGAACCAACCAAGGCAGCGAAATACGACGGCAAGGTCGACAAGGGCGAATATGTCGCCTCGCTTGACCCGGCGGTGATCGCCCGTGGCGCCGACGCCTCGCTGAAGCGCATGGGAATCGACACCATCGACCTCTATTACCAGCACCGCGACAATCCCGAAGTGCCGCTGGCCGACAGCCTCGGCGCATTCGAGGAGCTTCGCCAGGCAGGCAAGATCCGTGCCACCGGCCTGAGCAATTTCGAGCCGGCGCGGGTCGAGGAAGCGCTTGCGGTCGCGCATGACGGCGGGTTCGATCCGGCGGTTGCCGTGCAAGGCTGGTACAACCTTGTCGAACGCGGCAAATATGAAGATTCGCTGCAGGATGTGGTGACCGGCCGCGGCCTTAGCTTCTTTTCCTTTTACAGCCTCGCCAATGGGTTCCTCACCGGCAAATATCGTTCAAAGGACGACCTCGGCAAAAGCGTCCGCGGACTGCGCAATGCGGAATATGTGGATAGCGACAAGGGCCGCCGAGTGCTGGCCGCGCTTGAGGCCGTGGCGGGGGAGACCAAGGCGGAGTTGGCGACCGTCGCGCTGGCCTGGACCAAGGCCCGGCCCGGGATCGCCGCGCCGATTGCAAGCGCCACCAGCGAACGACAGCTCGACCAGCTCATCGCGGCACTATCGCTCAATCTCAGCACGGCGCAGATTGCGCTGCTCGATGAGGCGAGCGCCTAGCTTTTCTTGAGCAAGTCCAACGCGAGCGCGGTCATCGCTTCAGTCGCGGTTGAAATGACCGCTTCGGCGTCCGGCGCCCAGAATGGCGAGTGAAGCGATGGCAGCTTGGTGAGGTCGCCTCCGGCGGCGTTCCATTTGGCCTGGGGCACTCCGCCGACCCAGAAGATAAGGCCCTTGATTCCGCTGTCCTTGGTCGCCAGCGCACCGAAATCTTCGCTCACCATCGCCGGTTTGACGATGCTCGTGCGATCCCCGAACTCGGCTTTCAAAACATCGAACGCATGATTGGCGAGCGCTTCGTTGTTGTAGGTTGCGTCGCCATGTTCGCGTTCGATTACCGTTACCACCGGCATTTTATCTTCGGGCAAACCGGCGGCGATCGCTTCGCCGCGCGCGATGCGCTTGATTCCCTCGAGCAATTTCGTGCGCGTTTCGGGATCGTAATTGCGAACCGTCAGCTCAAGCTTGGCTTCGTCGGAGATGATGTTTCTCTTGGTTCCAGCGTGAAAGCTGCCGACGGTCACTACTGCGGGCGAGCGGGGGTCGACTTCACGGCTGACGAGGGTCTGCAGCGCGAGCACGATCTGGCTTGCCAGCACGACCGGGTCCTTGCCCAAATTGGGGGCTGCGCCGTGCGACCCGATCCCTTTCACTATGATGTCGACGGCATCGGTATTGGCCAGCGCATAGCCCGGAGTAACGCCGATCGCGCCTGCCGGCTGGCTTGCGCTGTCATGAAAGGCAAGCGCGATGTCGGGCTTTGGAAAGCGCGTGTACAGTCCGTCGTTGAGCATCGCTCGCGCACCCGCGCCAACTTCTTCGCCAGGCTGGCCGATCATCACCAGAGTTCCCGACCATTGGCTCTTCAGCGCCGCCATCCGCCGGGCGGTCGCGATCCAGGTCGTCATATGGGTGTCATGGCCGCAAGCGTGCATGATCGCGCTGTCGGTGCCTTCGAGCGTTTTCCCCTGAGCCTTCGAGGCAAAGGACAGGCCGGTCTGCTCGGCTACCGGTAGCGCGTCCATGTCGGAACGGATGAGGACGGTCGGCCCGGATCCGTTTTTCAGCACCGCGACGATGCCGGTCTTGCCGACATGTTCGGTGACGGTAAAGCCGAGCTTGCGTGCCTCGGCAGCCATGATCGCCGGCGACCGAACTTCCTGCATCGACAATTCGGGATGGGCGTGAAGGTCGCGATAGATTGTCATCAGCCCGGGCATGTCGGCCTTGACCGCCTGGTCGAGGTCTTGCGCTGCGGCCGGGGCTGCGAGCATCGCCATACTGGCCAACCATAATGACTTCATCAGCATATTCCTCACTGGACTGGGACCAACTCAATCACGTCAATTTGAGATTCAAAATGCGGCCGCGGCAGCACTAGCCGCCATCGCGACGGGCCGATGCGTTCAATCATTCCAGCGACATCGCGGCTCTCATCGACCCCATAAGCCATTGCGCGCTGCTCGTCGCCAAGAACCATCGTTCCGAGCAGGATCTGGCGCATCGCGCTATCAGGGAAAATTATCCCCATCGCCCGCTGCGACCCGGTCATCTTGGTAAAATGACGGCGCTTGCCCTGGACCCCGGCTCGGGTGTCGATGCGGCAAGTGAATGCGGAATAAGCGACATAATCGAGCAGGCCTTTGCTCTTGGCGCCAAGCTTGATGATCCGGCAGCGGTAATCGCCGTCCGGAATCGGCGGGCCGGGTAGCGCCGAGTCGGGGGCGAGCAGTGCGCCTTCCCGCGCGATATCGTCGCCGTGCCCGGCGGCGCGCGCAGCGGCGAGCGCGCCGACGAATGCTGGCCGCCAATCGTGGAGCCGAGCGCGGTCGTCGGCGGTGGCGACGGACCGCCAATCGGCGGTCGCTTGCGGAATCATCGCCGACGGCTGCCGCAACGTGGTGCAGCCGGCGACCGCCACGACAATCCCGAGAATCAAGGCTTTACGCATTGCTCCAGCCTAAGCCGCGGTCCAGCCGCCGTCCATGCTGAGGTTGGCGCCGGTTATCGACGCCGCCTCCTCACGGCACAGGAACAGGGCCAGCGCAGCGACTTCTTCGGTGGAGACAAAGCGTTTGGTCGGCTGGGCGGCGAGCAGTACATCGTTGACCACTTCATCGTGGGTCAGGCCGCGCGCCGCCATCGTATCCGGAATCTGCGCCTCGACCAGCGGGGTCCAGACATAGCCGGGCGAAATGCAATTGGCGGTAATGCCGTCGCGCGCCGTCTCCAGCGCAAGCGCCTTGGTCAGCCCGGCGACGCCATGCTTGGCGGCAACATAGGCGCTCTTGTTTGGAGAGGCGATCAGGCTATGCGCGCTCGCCGTGTTGATGATCCTGCCCCAGCCGCGCTTGCGCATTGCCGGCACCGCCAGTCGGCTGGTGTGGAACACCGCTGTCAGGTTGATGGCGATGATGCTGTCCCACTTGGCCGATGGGAACTGTTCGATCGGCGCGACATGCTGAACCCCGGCATTGTTGACCAAAATATCGACCGGCCCGAGTTCCCCGGCACAGCGCCTCATCATCGCCTCGATCGCGGCCGGATCGGACAGGTCGGCGCCGTCATGGATAGCGCCGAGTTCCGCGCTCAGCGTGGCGATGTCGCCGGCGTCGCCAAAGCCGTTGAGCATCACCCGCGCTCCGGCCCCGGCCAGCGCACGCGCGATCGCAAGGCCAATCCCCGATGTCGATCCGGTAACCAGCGCGACTTTGCCTTCAAGCGACTTGTCCATTCTCTCGCAATGACGACTGCCGCCGAATATGCAACCGTTACGCCCGTGAAGCATTCATCGCCCGACAGGAGGGAATACGATGCGTTTGGATGGACCTGGAAGCGGTAATTTCGAGGATCGTACCGGGCGTTCCGGCGGCGGTTTGGGCGGCGGCGGCGGGAACCTGCTCGGTTGTCTGATTCCGATGATCGCAAGTCGCTTCGGGATCGGCGGCGTGGTCGTCCTCGTAATCGGCTATTTTCTGCTCAGTTCGATGGGTGTGCTTGGCGGCGGCGGCGTTGGGCCGGCGACAACTCGGAGCGCGCCATCTGGCCAGTCCACCCTCGATCCGGCGACAGGCAAGGTGCTCACCGGCGTATTGGGTTCGACCGACCAGGTGTGGGGCGATATATTCCGCCGTGCGGGAGCTCAATATCGGCCGGCCAAGATGGTTGCTTATTCCAATAATGATCAATCGGGCTGCGGCTCCGCGCAAGCGGCGATGGGCCCATTCTATTGCCCAACCGACCAGACGATTTACATCGATCCCCAATTCTTCAGCGAATTATCGCGCCGTTTCCAGGCCCCCGGCGATTTCGCCCAGGGCTATGTCATCGCGCATGAAGTCGGCCACCACATCCAGAACCTCCAGGGAACGCTCGACCGGGCACAGTCGGCTCAGGCGCGAGCCGGACGCGGCGGCGGCAATGCAATCCAGGTCGGGGTTGAACTTCAGGCCGATTGCTACGCCGGCGTGTGGGCTGCCAACGCCAAAAATCCCGATGGCTCCGAAGTGCTTGAGCAGGGTGACATAGAGGAAGGCATGCGCGCTGCCGAAGCGATTGGCGACGACACGTTGCAGAGCCAGACGCAGGGGCGGGTAGTGCCCGAAAGCTTCACCCACGGCTCCTCGGCGCAGCGGGTCGAAGCGCTGCGCCGCGGTCTTAGCACCGGCAATCCCGCCTCCTGCAATTATTCGCGCTAGGGGATTCTAAAGCCGGACCAGCATCTTGCCGGTATTGGCGCCGTTGAACAGGCCGAGGAACGCTTCGGGCATCGCCTCGAGGCCATCCATGATGGTCTCCTCGGCCTTGACTTGGCCGCTTTTCAGCAAGGCCCCCATTGCGGCGTAGAATTCGTCCATCCGCGGCTGGTAATCGAACACGATGAAGCCTTGCAGCCGGATGCGCGCGCCGATCACCCGCATGATGTAGCGGAAGTTCGACGGGGCGGCCTTGTTATAGCCCTCGATCATGCCGCAGATCGCGAAGCGCGCGTTCTGCCGCGCAAGCGCGAAGGCGGCATCGAGGTGATCGCCGCCGACATTGTCGAAATAGACATCGATCCCATCGATTCCCAGTTGCTTGACCGCCTGGGTCAGGCCGCGAACCACCGGTCCGGCGCGATAATCAACGACCGCATCGGCACCGAGCGAGCGGACGAAGTCGCCTTTGGCCTTGCCCCCGGCCGAACCGATGACCGTCATGCCCTTGGCCTTTGCGATCTGGACCGCGACCGATCCGACTGCCCCCGCCGCGGCGGAGATGAACACCACGTCGCCTTCCTTGGCGCCGGCGGCGTCGAGCAGCCCGAAATAAGCGGTCGCGCCGGTCACGCCGAGCACGCCCAAGAATTGTTGCGGGTCGGCGCTGAGGTCGGGCAATTTGATCGCGGTCTTGGCGGCGACCACCGCTTCGTCGCGCCATCCGCCCATGTGAAGCACCAGGTCGCCCTTGGCAAAGCCCTCGGCATTGGCTTCGACGACTTCGCCGACCGCGCCGCCGTCCATTGGTGCATCGAGCGCGAACGGTGGGACGTAGCTTTTCACGTCGTTCATTCGGCCGCGCATGTAGGGATCGACCGAAAGCCAGTGGTTGCGCAGCCGCAGCTGGCCGTCTTCGAGCTTGGGCAAATCGAAGGTCTTGAGTTCGAAATTCTCTGCGGTCGGAAGTCCCTCGGGGCGTGACTTAAGGTTCCAGGCGCGGGCCATTTCGTTCTCCGTTGAATGCGTCGGCGGCAGGCGCCGCGATAGGCGCGCTTCGGACAAAGAAAAAGGCCCGGCCGCGAAGGGGATGCGCGGCCGGGCCTTGTACAAGCCTCCTAGCGGGAGGCGATTTCTCAACCGTCGGGATCGAATGGTGCGGTTGAACCGGCGGATCAGGCAATGGAAACGCAGACGATGGGCCGTCTGTTCCCGCGCTCGGACGCTTGAATCATCGCTTCGGAAAGCCTGGCACGGGGCGTTGCGCAGACCCCCAATCGCGGCTAGTGAGCCGCCTCCCGGGTCCCGATCCCATCGGGATCCACGTCCACCGCCGGGCGCGGGGCTGTAGCTCAGATGGGAGAGCGCTGCAATCGCACTGCAGAGG